>JANMYZ010000400.1:0-8633 GCA_031382605.1 Planctomycetota bacterium
CATGGGTGATGACGCCAGCAAGGTTCGGGGCCGTGGCCTCTTGGTCGGCGTCCAATTGACCTACGACCCAGGCATGCTGGTGCAGGCAGCGCGTGAAGAGGGCCTGATCGTCGGCCCTTCCGGCAATCAGACTCTGCGAATTGCTCCGCCGTTAGTCATTAATGCCGCGCAAATCGATGAATTGCTCACCAAGCTGGCGGCGGCAATCAAGCGCGTGTGAGCGGAAAAATCGTTCAACGACGCAGATCGACGCGCCCATCGCCAGCCACCAGACCAACGTTCAACCGAGCTTCTCCAACAGCCTGCATTGACCCCCGCCGTTCTGCCCCTACCTTTCCGCCCCCTTGCCCTGAGGAGTGCCCATGACGACTGCCACCTTGCCCCGTAGCGCCCAAATCCTGACTGGAACCCAGCGCCCAACGCTGGCCCAGATCCGCTTATTGCGCCGCATTTCCGTCCAAGATGTCGAAGAGCACCGCAAGCTTGCCGCTGTTCTTCAAGATGGCCTGAGTGGCGTGAAGGACGACGCCAAGGTCCGCAAAGGCATCCTCGCCTTCGCTCTCGGCCACTTTAGCGACGCCGAAGAAGCGGTTGATGGAACCGAAGCCTACAACCAAGCGTTGATCGGCTTGATCTATCACGAACTCGGCGAATTCGCTGACGCCAAGACCCACTTCGCTGCTGCCAGCAAGAGCATGCCCGAAGCGAAAATTGAAGTCGTGCGCGCCTTGCTTGACGGCGATCAATTCGACGACGCTGAAAAGGCTCTCGGCAATGTCCCAGAAAGCGCCGACCGCGACTTTCTGACCGGACGCCTCAACGAAGGCAAGAACAACACCGAAGCCGCGATCAATTCCTACGAATCCGCGCTCGAAAAAGATCCTGAGCACGTTGAAGCCGCGTTCCATATCGGCGTTCTGCTCGATCGCATCGGCGACGACGACATGGCCATGGAATATTACATGGTGTGTGCCGACGTGCATCCGCACTACGTTCCTGGCATCACCAATCTCGGTATTCTTTACGAAGAACGTGGCGAATCGAACGCTGCCATCGACTGTTTCCGTCAGGTGTTGGCCTACAATCCACGCGATCGTCGCGCACTCTTGTTGCTGCGCGACGCCAAGTCGAGCCGCAACATGTATTATGACGAGCGTGAAGAACGCGAACGCGAACGCATGGAAAAAATCATGCGTACGCCGGTCAACGACTTCGAATTGTCGGTCCGCAGCCGTAACTGCCTGTCGAAGATGAACATCTTCACCCTCGGCGATTTGCTGCGAATCAGCGAACAAGAAATGCTCTCCTACAAAAATTTCGGCGAAACCTCGCTGAAAGAAGTGAAGGAAATGCTCGCCGCTCGTAACTTGCGCCTGGGCATGTACCGCGAAGGCGAAGAACGCTCGATCACCAAGGCTGACCAAAAGGTTTTGGCCGAGAGCATTGAGAAGTTGGAACTCGGCAACAAGAACCTCCAAATGCTCGAAGGCCTCGGCGTCTCGCGCATCGGTGACTTGGCGCAATATACCGACCTGGACCTGTTCAAGGCGCCTTTGAGCGGCCAGACCATTGTTCAGGAATTATCGACTGCCCTTGGTGCCTTTGGCGTCAGCTTGCCAAAGCCTGAAATCAAATCGTGATCTCACGCTGATCTTAACCGCTCAGCGCCTCACGTGAGATGACATGCTCCCGACCCCTGCCGGATTCCGGTGGGGGTCGCTTGTTTTATGGCTCTCACATTGGGGATCGCAGCAGACGTTGCCTGGGACACAGCTCTTATGCTCGGCGAATTTTCTTGGCTCAACCGCAAATTCCCTTTGTGAGTTCGAATCGTTTGGGGTATGGTCCCACTCATGCAGCAACTCTACGAACTCAATGTACGCAGCTGGCGTACCGAGCGTTCGTCCGAACTGGGGCGTCCTGCCACCCTCGATGACTTCTCTGAGGACTTCTTCGATCGACTGGTCGAGCATGGATTTACTTGGCTTTATCTGATCGGCGTTTGGCCAACGGGTTCTTTAAGCCGCGAGGTTTCACAGCGCGATCCTCATTTGCTGCAATATCTCAGCGATGTGCTGCCTAATTTTTGTGATAACGATATCTGCGGCTCACCCTTCATGCCGGAATCGTACACGGTTGACGCCGCGCTGGGTGGCGATGCCGCGCTGAGCCGACTGCGTGAGCGAGCCCGCAGCGCAGGGATGTCGTTGATGCTCGATTTTATTCCCAACCACATCGGCCTTGATCACCAATGGCTGCGTGACGAGCCGGATTTTTGCGTTCAAGGCGACGATTTTAGTCTGGCAAACCAACCTGACGCATGGTGCAAATTACATGGGCGCGTTTTCGCGCACGGCCGCGATCCGTTTTTCGCTCCGTGGCGCAACTCGGTTCAACTCGACTACAGCAATCCTCGGCTTCAAGAAGCCATGATTCACGTCGCGTCCACCATTGCCGCGCGCTGCGACGGCCTGCGCTGCGACCTCGCGATGTTGCTGCTCAAAGACGTTTTCGAGAATACCTGGAAACGCCCGATGCAGCCGTTCTGGCGCCGCTGCCTTGACCGCGTGCGAGCGGAACATCCCGGCACGTTATTTATGGCCGAGGTGTACTGGAACCGCGAATACGAACTGCAACAGGCAGGCTTTGATTTCACCTTCGATAAAATTCTTTACGACCGCCTGCTTTCCGGCGACGCCGAATCGATCCGTGCACATTTGCGGGCTACCCCTGACTATCAGAAACACTGCGTACGGTTTCTCGAAAACCACGCCGAACAACGTGCTGCCCTTCGTTTCACCTCTCCCGAACATCATCGTGGCGCCTTGCTGATTACCGGCATGGTCCCTGGACTTTTGCTGTGTAACCACGGTCAAGATGACGGACGCCGACTTCATGCTTCGAACCACGCGAACCGCCGTCCGCCTGAGGGCGGTTCGCTGCCCCATCGTGAAGCGTACCGCGATCTGATGAATCTTTTGAGCGAGCCAGCGCGTCAGAACGGGACCTGGCAAATATTAGAGCCCATAGGCCACGATTCCCCGCTCATCGGGTGTTTGTGGAGCTTACAGGGTCATCATTCTCTGGCGCTGGTGGTCAACGCGGGATGGCATCATGCCAACGGCGCGGTCAAGGCTGGACCGCTTGCTGAACGTGACTGCCAGTTACAAAACTGTTTCGATCCCGCTCAATCTGCGCCGACCCAAATAAAAGCAGACAGCCTTCGTCACAACGGCTTCTCAGTATCCCTGCCGCCATGGGGCGTGGTCGCGTATCGCGTTATGCCGCTTCGCTGAAACGTCGGCAAATTTTAACGATTTTGTCGCGATTGGTTTGGCGTTCATCATCCGCAAACCAACCAACATTGAGGTCAGGGGGCGGGCGAAACGGTTATAGGAAACAAGAAAAACGCACGTGGCCCGGTCCCGTGTAGTGATTGGTTAGGCGTCATCATATTTCCACCAACCAAAAAATGGCCATGTCAATGAGCCAAATAGCGTCGCAAAGCCAAAGCTCGTTCCGACTAGAGGGGCGACGGGTGCCATATTTTGATCGGTAATTAAGGCAACTGGAACCGTAACGGGTAGGCATATAATAACTAAAGGGATTCCAACAATTGCACCTAAACCACCGCCAACTCTGGCTGGATATTTAACGCCAGCGTTTGGATGGTCTAAGTAAGTGGCGCCAATCGCGTCGTTTTCTGTCGTTCGCGCAGCTGAGCAGCCGCACAATGCGATAAAAATAAATGCCGTCATCGAATATTTACGTGCCGACATGATGCCTAACCAGCAGATGAGAAGAAACCCAGCTCACCTCACGCTCCAGGCCCCTTGACCCGGGCAAGAATTCCGATTTTCGCGAAGCGTTGACGTGCGACTTCGGCCTCTTCTTTGGTCACACCCTTCATCACCGGGATGATCACTTTTTTCGACAAGGTATCCGCTTCTTCTTTCGTCAAACCGGATAGCTCGGCCAATAATGGAACCAATTTGGTACGCCGCGCTTCGTCGGTGATCTTCGCTAAAAAAACCGAAAAACCGACCGTCGCACCGACCGGAATGCGCCCAGAACTGGAGTCATGACCAGTCGCGGAGGTACTGGTCTGTACGGCTGGCTTCTCTTCGTCCGGCAGCAGGCGATCAAGAATGCTCGTGATATCATCGTTATTCGGCATGAATCCGCTGTCTTCGTCTGGAAACATTTCGTTCAGACGCGAGACGGGATCCGAATCACCTGACGCACGAGCCGCTGAGGTATTCGTCGACGATGGCGGCGGACTCGGCAATACGTGATTGGAGAACGGCGTGATCTCCGACAAGTGCGCGCCCTTGAATTCCGTGGTTGGACGCGTTGCGTGGCTACCAGAACGATTACTCGGATCAAGGCGGATCACCAGCAGTTCCTGCAAGGTGAAGGTCTTGTTCGATCCAGGAATTGCCAAACTGAGTCCCGCGTATTCACCGATGAATTCGCCCAAATCACGCTTAAATACCAGCGGACGCTTGGGCCAATCAATCTTCGGCAATTCACTGACGTCATCAGCGGTCAACTCAACCGTCGCGCCCTTTTGCTCCAAACCCACCATGGTCAAACTCAAAACTGCGGCTTCATCCTTGGTAAGATCTGTCAACAGCACGATCGGAGTCGAGCTGGCAATCGAGACACATGTACTGTCCTTTAAGCTGAAAGCCCGGCCTAACAGGTAAGCCACCGGTTCCCGCGCACTTTCAGGACATGCACGTAAGATCAGAGAGTAGGAAGTGCCCATGGTTTCGCTGGGTAACTTCTTGGCAGACGGAGACCTGTCAATTCAGGCTCGCGACTCCGCCGTCGCGTGTACGCACCGCCATCAAACTTTGCGACCGCTCATCAAATCCAGATCGGCCGCCTGCACTAGCGCCCACGCCCAGCATCGCACACTGCCGCCATGCCCATTACCCGACTTGCCACTCCCACTGAGGTCCTTGCCCGCATTGCGATCGGCACTGCGGCCAGAGAAACTGCCCTCTACGTCTTCTTCGGCTCCGAAGACCCGACGACAGGCGAGTCCTGGTGCCCAGACTGTGTGACCGCTGACCCGGTTTTGCGCCGCGCCTGCGCCACGCTGCGCCCAGATATAATCCTTTACGAATGCCCAGTCGGAGCGCGTTCGAGCTGGAAAAATATCCCCGAACATCCATTCCGAATTCACCCAACGCTTCGAATCATCCGCATTCCTACGCTGCTGTTTTTGCAAGATGGGTTGGAGCGTGGACGCTTGGTCGAGGCCGATTGCGCTGACCCAGCAGTGGTCGAAGCGTTCCTTCAACGCTAATCGCGCACCTTCCGCCTACACCCACTTTTGACCTCTCGAACGCATCGGACTTATCCCATGGCCAAATCAGCAAAAAATAAAGATCCCGCCGACAGCAAGGACGCCGTTCAGCTGATCCTGAAAAATAAAAAATTGAACTATTCCTATCAAGTCGTCGAGTCGTTCGAAGCGGGAATGGTGCTTATGGGCAGCGAGGCGAAAAGTCTGCGCGCTGGCGACGTTCAATGGGGCGATTGCCATGCGCGTCATGAAAATGGCCAAGTATGGCTTTATGGCCTGCACATTGGCGAGTACCGCCAAGCGGGAACCTTCGGCCATCAGCCCATACAACCGCGCAAGCTCTTGCTGCATCGCAAACAAATTTCCAAAATCGCCATCAGCTTGGCGACCAAGGGCATGACGTTAGTGCCAGATGAGCTGCATTTTCGCCGTGGCTACGCCCGCATCGTCATTTGTCTGGCCACCGGCAAAGACCGTGGCGACAAACGCCAAGACCTGATCAAGCGAGCGATGAAACGCGACGTCGATCGCGAAATGTCTCGGCGTATGAAAAGCGGCTGATCCAGCGAGTGCTGCATTCTTGTTCTAATCCAGCACTCGCACCTTGGCGTTCAACCAAAAACCGCAGTAGGAATGAAAACTTCCACCGCAAAGGCGCAAAGACGCCAAGAAAAACAAAGGTCCGAATCAAAATCTAGATGATCAATGGCTTCACCAAATGAGTGAAGCATAATTTTTCTGTAAGTCCTTTGCGCTCTTGGCGGCTTAGCGGTAAAATGGTTCTCTACTGCGTTTTCTAGGTTCACTGTTTCCTCGCCAGCAATCACTTCATCACTGAAGCGATTGCTGGCTCGTGCGTTACTTTTTCGGCTGCTTCGCCTTCCGCGCTTCTTCAGCCGCCTTGATCCGTTCGTCTCTCTGACTGGCTTGTTCTTCAGCTTTTTTGATCGCCTCATCAAGCGCTGGTTGCCATTCAGGTAATTTTTTCAGCGGCTTGGTTGATGAGTCTTTATCGATTTTTTTATAGATCGATGGGTCCATTCTTAACGCATAGATAACGGCGCGCATCGCGGATACATACAAATGTTTTGTTAAGAATTTCTTAGCGCCTTCCCAGGCCTCTACCGCTTCGCCGGCCGCGCGAAATTCAACATCCTGCAAAGCCAATCCAACATCCAGCGTGTAATCGCGCATCGACAGGAATTCCAAACCATTGTTAGCGCCATTTAAGCGATACGCATAAATCTTGCGGAGCTTCACAAAGTCGAGCATGAGATCATCGTTGACCAAATCCGCTTGAATTTCGCTGGTTTTGGCGCTGGCAACCTGCTTTTGATCGACCAAAGCTTTGAAATACGCCATGTCAGCAACGATTCCTGCAGCAGCGAGCAGCTTGGCCCGCGACTTCACGTATTCGGTGAATTGAACCTGCTCATTCGGAGCACTGCTAAATGATGATGGGATGAGATGATCAACGTCCAAATTGCGTGACGACGTGAGCTTCCACTTTTTTCCAAAATATTCGTACGTGCAAATATGCTTATTCGGAGGATCCACCAGCACCCACCGATCCAGCGTGCCAGTGGCAATCCAGGGGTCGCTTGGTTGCAACGCGATGGTGCCGCCACCTTCGGCGAGCTCTTTCATGGCTTTTTCAATCGCGTCTTTCTGTTCGGCCTTGATGTCAGCAGGCAGTGCCGACATCAAAGCCTGCGGTGCCGGAACGGAATTCAGCACCTGAGGAATCATCAGATCAATGCCGTAGTTACGATAACTAACAAACACAGGCCCTTTGTCGCGATCCTGGCAGTCATAGGCGAGCAAGGCATGTTTTCCAGGCACGCACAGCAATAAATATTGGTTACCCATGGCACCTCGTACCACGCCATCGTATGGCTTCACGGTTTCCCAAAAGGTGTTTTCAGCCTCAATTACGCGAGCTCGTAGCGATTTCAGCCCGGCTGCCGCTTCTTTCGCAGTCGGCTTATCGGGGAAAGCTGGTGAATTGATCAACACGTCTGGCATTGGCTCAGAAAGCTGGTGGCTCAAGCGGAGCAAAGAATACGTCACTCCCTCTCTCTCCAATGCTGGGTAACTTTCCACCTTTTGCAGATCGGCGAGAAAGTTGGCCGAGCCGTAGCGAGTGGTCAAATTACCTTCCAAGCTATACAGCGTGACGTTCCCGGTACTGGGGCTCACCACCGCGTACACGCCGCTCGTTTGGCTGCCGGGCCGGCGCATGACGAGGGAGTTTTCCAATGCTGTTGCCCAACTGGACAGCAACATTAAGGCAGGAAGGAATATCGCTTTCATAACCATCTCCTTGGCGAGGCGGTTGGATCGTGGGGCGGCAGATGACCATGCCCTGTTTCAAGGGGAGGTCACCGTCCTGGCTGTGTGCCTCAGCCTTGCGATTGATACACGCAGACAAACCAGCTGTTGGGACGAGTTTGCGGCCTGCGCCTGGCACAAAACGTCGATTTATCCGCGTTTTGAGTCCGGCGGTAGCACGAAATCATGTTCCGCCACGCGTGCCTGAACCCACTCAACAAAAGTCCGGAACGGACACAGCATGGCTGCCAAGGTCAATTCCGGCGTCATGGCCAGGGGCGGATAATGATCTTTAGACAGTTCGGCCAGACGCACGCGGGTGCTCTTGTCACGGAAGCCATCGCGGTACGTCGGATGCTGGCTGGCGAGCGCAACACGAGCATAAATTTCGTGTAGTTGCAGGACTTTCTGCATGAGATGCGTCAGGCGAAAAGATTTTTGTCCACTCGTTTGTCCCTGCATAAAGGGATACAGATGGGCGGTGGTTTCGATCGCTTCAAGCCAATGCAAGATAGTCGGGTGATCGTCGTGACTGATGTCAAATTCATCGCGACTCAAATATTTCAGAAACACTTCCCGATAAAATGACGAGCGAATGCGATCGCAAACCAACAGGTGCCGCGCTGCTTTTCGCTCGGCTTCGGGCAACGCATCGAGTGGCTCTTCAACCGCGCGCGGGATCACCGGCTCACCATTCGCATCCGCCCAGCCATTATCGGCATTTTCGGCTCGCCGCATCCGACGAATGGTGCGCATGCTGCGATCCGCGAAGGCCGGAGTGTAAATCAAACTCTCGTTGAGGCTCGGCGAACCAAAGGTTGGTGGGTTGGAATTCAGTAAACGAACCAACATCGACGCCGGCAATTCACGCAGATCAGCCAATGATGGCGGCGAACCCTGTCGAGCCGCGATCACCACGCGCACATTGCGATAAATGCCAATGACGTGCAGCTGCAAGGCAGCGACCTCGGCGTTACCTTCTTCA
>JANMYZ010000432.1:0-2447 GCA_031382605.1 Planctomycetota bacterium
GTCGGCGAGTTCGCTAGCGGGGACGCGCAAGGCCGTTGCGGGGATCGCAGCACCGTCAAATAACTTGGTGTAATGCGCAACGGCAGCGTCGCCATCGCGCTCGACGGCGGTGAAGACTTCATCAATGACTTGGCTGATCGAAGCTTCGCGCCCAAGAACCTTGGCGTAAAACGGTCGCGCTTTTAATTCGGCTTCAGCGATTAGGCGTTGGAATCGTTGGTGAGTCGCTCCCAGTAATTCGGCGAGCGCGGCGTCATCAGGCATCAGTTCGGTCAGCATGGTGGGGCAATCTACGGCGCGATGCCACCACGCAACGAGAGCCGCCGCTCGCAGACGGTTGAGAACGGCATGTTAACTCATGTCAACGACAGAATGATGTCTCGCGCCTAACTCTCGGCGCGTTTACGTTCTCTGAGAGCGCGAAAAAAAGATTTGAGTAATGCTCCGGACTCGGCGCCAAGAATCCCGCTGGTGGCTTCGACCGCGTGGTTAAATCCACTGGGCGCACGCAGGTCGACGACGCTGCCGCAGGCTCCGGCCTTGGGTTCGAAGGCGCCATAAACGACGCGTTTAACCCGCGCATTAAGGCACGCGCCCATGCACATCGGACACGGTTCAAGGGTCACATACAGCGTGCAATCTTCTAATCGCCATGTTCCCAGCGCCTGAGAAGCCGCCGTGATTGCGATCATTTCGGCGTGCGCAGTGGCGTCATTCAGACGTTCGCAGGCATTGCGGCCACGACCGATGACGCGGCCATCGCAAACCACCACCGCGCCAACCGGAACCTCACCAACGTCCCCGGCAAGGGTGGCTTCGTTGAGGGCCAGGCGCATGAAATCATCGTCGGAGGGGGGGAGCATGGCAGCAAGGCTATGGGCGACTGATATTCTGCTCCAGGGCAAAATGTGGCGGGCAAAATGTGGCTGCCCGTGGTCACGTTACCTTACAGGTGAATCACAACAAAAAACCGACGCCAACGCGTCGGTTTTTTCGGTTCTTGTGCTGACGAGCGTTCTTGGTCAGAAGCGTTCAGCGCACCCGTTTGGTCATCGTCAGCAAGAATCCACGGGTTGGCAAAACCGTGTGTTTAACTTCATCCATGTGGGTTTCGAGCGCTTTCAAACCAGGGTCGCCAGGTTTAAGATTGAGCGCGTTGCCGTAACCAACGATGCCGATTTGGAGTTTTTCTGAATCGCCAACCAACAGCACATTACAGGTTTCGTTGGCGTCCTTGGCATTGCCACGAATCAACGCGCTGGCGTCATTGACGCCCTGCACGATGCGTGCGGAAAAGTCAGCAGGCAGCTTGAGACGTGCGGCGAGGCTGGCAGCAAGTGCGCTGATGCCGGCGGCAAAATCCATATCGCACGGCAGTTTTGCTTCGACCATTTTGACTTTCGACATTTCGTAGAACTCAATGGTGCCGTTCTGGTCGATGCTGAAGTAATCGCCGCTGCGTGGGTCTTTGAAGCGACCTGGCTGGCTAACGTTAAGGCCCATGCCGGTGATGGGGTGCTTGAACTGGATTGGAAATTTGGCGGTCGGAGCGGCAGCGGCCTTGGCGGCTTTTTTACCAAAGCTGGCGACGGCGGCTTCGATGGTCTCGTGGGTTTCGAAGAGCGCCAACAGGCCGAGCATCTCGAACAGGGCGATGACTTTAGTTGGTACGCCGACCAACTTGATGTCGCCGCTCTTTTCACGGAAATTGTCGACACATTTAACAATCGTGCCCAGGCCAGTCGAGTTGATGTATTTCACATTGGTCAGCACCAACATGACGTTGTGAGTGCCGCTGTTGAGAATGTCGGTGAGGCGGCCTTCAAAAGTTTGATTGGTGCTCGCGTCGATTGAGCCGGTGAGAAACACCGCTTTAGATTCCTCGCCGCTTGGGAGAGTGACCGTTTTGATATCAAAATTGAGAACCGCCATGAAGACTCCTCATTGTCAGATGCGAACGGGGACCGCGAGCCATCCTGTTGTTGAATCGCGATTGTCGAATAGCCGTCGAGTGACAGCCGCTCGTTGTGATTCATTCGCTGGATGTGGTTGGGCAGGGTGTCCCCATGGCTCAAGAACGCGAGAGCTAAGGGTTGTGGCGAGGTACTGCCGGAACTTCTGAGTGTGATACGGGAATGGACCTAGAGTGCCCTCGGACAATGGTTTGCTGATGCCATGCTTGGCTGCGTGCGACAGGATAGAGTCATCGTTTCGGCGATGTCGTTGTCTGCATGAGACGGCGAAAAAAGACGTGTATAGACGCACAATAAGACGCGGGAGACGACATGGGATTCGGACCATTCAAGAAGAAGGCAAAAATCGCAGAGTCCCCGGCAGAGTCTCAGACTTTGCGCAAGAGTCGCCGCATTGTCTCCCCTGGCGGCAAGCCTGCAGATTCCTCGGCGCCCGCTGCTGCGACGGTAAATAAGACGGCCATCATGAAGCCG
>JANMYZ010000456.1:0-4486 GCA_031382605.1 Planctomycetota bacterium
GGTGAGACGGGGAGTTCTGTGGTGGGTAAGTGGCTTGCCGGATTTAAATATATTTTCTTCCCCAGCGCGCCTCCGCGACCCCGCGCCTCCTGTTCGTTTTTCTTCTCGCTTTGATGAATCCGATTTTATCCCGCTGACGCCAACACCGGATTTCCACTTGGCGGTGTCGCTTCTTCTTTGCCGATGCGAGCTAGGCCTTGGCGTGCGACCATGACGAAACCGCTGCCTTCAACCAACAACATGCGATAAATTTCGGCGGCATCATCCAGCTTGTTGCTGGCTTCTGCGATCCAGCCAGCGATGGCGGTCAACGGCAGTGCCTCGATGCCTTCCTGAACTTTATCCAAACCGTCGACCATTAAATTCCATGGCAGGTAACCTAAACCATAACAGCCCATGCGCGCGGCGTAGAGCATCACCAGCGAGGTGCGTTCGATCTCGACCAAATCGGTGAGGCGGAAGCACCACTCGAGATCCTGCTTTGCCAGTTCCGGTTGATTATTTCGCGTCCACAAGCCCGCGCGCAGCAGGCGTTCGATCGGCGTCACCTCTTCATCATTGAGCGCTGCCAATAACTGTTCTTCACAGCCGAGTGACAACAGCACAAAGAAATCACGAACATAATCATATAACAAGAACGGATCATCTTCCGCGCGACCAATGTACAAAACCGTTTCGGCTGGATCGTTCACCGTCATCAAGTGCCGGGCGAGTGCTAAATCATCGGACTGCGTTCGTGGATCGCGCAGTGATAATTTGTAGCCCAGTGCACGACAACGCTGAACGCCCGTGCGGAAAGCCGCAATATGGGCGTTGTCACCGCGGTCATACAAGTAACTCAAATACATGCACAGACGTAGCGAAATCGTCTGGGCATACGAACCCAAGATGACTTGTTCATCCGGCGAACCGCGAATGAGTTGCTTGATCAGTTCGAGCGCGCGTTCGAGGTTGGGTGACAGTCCATCGAAACGCGCCGCGTCTTCCAATTGCGGCAACAGCCACAAACAAAAACGGCTGCGCACGTAATCGCCGGATTCTTGATAGGACAGAATTTCGCGCACGGCGCGTTCCAGCCCATCAGCGCCTGAGAGCGCACGCAAACGGGCCAATTCGAAAATCGCATCTTGCGCCATCGGGTGATCCAGATGTTGCGACAAGAACTGCCGCATCTCCACTTCAGCCGCACTGGTTAGACCGGCGCGTTGATAAGCAAGGCACAGCATAAAGTGTGCTTCTGCCGCTTCGATCGCGTCGGCGTGCTCGCTCATAAATCGGCGATAGGCGTCGATCGCCAAAGCATGCATGCCCTGACGCAATAACTCATTTGCTACGGCGTGACTCGGAACCATCAGCGGGCTACGACGACGTTCGAGCGATAATTTACGCACGACCAACTGCGTCTTCCAGGTTGCCAGGGCAATCTGCGCCGAGGTCACGCCCGACGGCACTAACACGTCTTGGAAAACCAGTGGCGCTTCGTTGTCGATGGTGAGCGACAACTTCGAGCCCACCACCTCAATGGTGAGTTCGCGAATCGTTGGTAGTTCTTGTTGGCGCGTGGTCGTCGCGGTCGAACGCAGTGGCCGCATGGTCAACCATTCGGGCCACACCACTTCGCTGTCGCTGCCTTGCCCGCGAGCGATGGCCATCCATTTACCGTCATAAGAACCAATACGGAACTGGTACGCTTGTGCTGGCGGTAAACCACGGACAAAAACCCAGAATTCGTGGCCACGGACGACTTCTACGCTCAAACGAACACGCAAATCTTCCGTCGGTGGCGCGCTGAAAGGATAAATCTGCAACCCATTTCCACCAACCAACAGGCCGCCCATTTCGGGATGCATGACCTGCCCGACGACATCGCCTAAAATGGCAAACGACGTTTGCGCAAACGGGCCCATGTCAGAAGTGGCAGCAGCAAAATCCCAACTACCGGCTGGCAACCACGCGCCCTCACGTTCCTTGGCTAACCGCTGGCGTTCGACCTCGCTGAAAGAGGCGGACAGCTGCGATAGCAACGTCCGAATTTCACCGGTGAAAACCTCGCAATCCGGATAGCGATCTTGAGGATCGAGCGCCAACGCCCATTCCGAAATAACGTGCAAGGCTTGTGGCGCATCCACCCAGAAATCGGAAAGTTTACTGCGCTCGCCCAGCTGAACTCGTTTAATGAATTGGAGAACGTTGTCGGTTTCGCCCATTTCGCACGGCGTATGCAGCGTCAGCAGTTCGAAGAGGATCACCCCGAGCGAATAAATATCAGTTCGTTTATCCGCCTCACCAGCTTGGCCGCGCGCCTGTTCTGGCGACATGTACGCTGGCGAACCGAGCACTTGGCCAAATTGTGTACTACGGACTAATCGTTGGCTGCCAGACGATTTATTTGCTGCTGATGAATAGGTGTCACTGATTTTACGCTGGGCAGCGCGCAAGCGCGACGAGCTATCGCTACGCTCACGATTTTGATGCTTGATCGTCGTTGAAATTCCCCGGCTTTCTGGAGGCTTAGATTCTTTGTACGTCGACTGCGTCGGTGGGTCTAACGAAACCTCTAAGCTGGCGGCCGTACCCATAATAACCGTGGCGGCTTCGGGGCGATGATTATCAGGGAAAATTTCATCATAGTTGCGCTCCATTTCAACCGGCAGCGGCACCGGCTGCTGCTCTCCGCGTAGATTGCGCGCCAAGCCCCAGTCCAATACCCAGACTTCGCCATAAGCGCCAAGCATGATATTGGCTGGCTTCAAATCGCGATGCACGATGTCTTGGCTGTGCGCGTAGGAAATGACCTCCAGCAGTTTCAAGAAAAGTGTCAGACGTTCGATCAAGGCGAAGTGTCGCCAGTGATCCGGCGAGGTCTTCAGCTTTTCAATGTGCGCTTCAAGACTGGCGCCACGCGCCAAGCTCATGAAATAACAACCCGCTCCATCAGGCATTTTTCCGGCATCGAACATCGCCACGATGCCGGGGTGGTTCAGCCGTGCGGTAAAGCGGATTTCTTGCTGAAAGCGCGCGGCGATTTCTTGGTCATCGGCCAAACTATGATCAAGGACTTTGACCGCGACCTCGCGCTCCAATGAATGATCCCACGCCGCAAACACTCTGCCGGTAGACCCTCGGCCGACCTCGCGCAGCAAGGTGTAGCGGCCATTAATCAATTTGGGTTCGCTGTCGGTGGGCATTCG
The DNA here is from genome assembly GCA_031382605.1 of Planctomycetota bacterium. Lineage (GTDB taxonomy): Bacteria > Planctomycetota > UBA11346 > UBA11346 > UBA11346 > BOG-1363. The sequence continues at coordinate 3,192 of JANMYZ010000456.1, forward strand.
GTGCGGAAGGCTACTTCAAACGCCCGCTTCTGGCAACCTCGTCTGAGAGCAAGATTGTTGCAGTCTGAACCAACTTTCGCGACTCATCACCCCTCATGATGATTTGGGGAGTCATTACGAACAACGCTCAACGTGTGTCAGCGACCGCCAAGCCGTAGCAATTCAAAATCATCCCCAATGCTGCCCACCATGATTGACGCTGCTTTTCACCTGACCGCTACGCATCCGGTACCCGCCCTTGGAGTCACCTTAGAAACCTGGGAACATCCGTGTGGAGCGGTGCATTACCACTTGGCTTGTGACGATGATCATCGCGCATTCGTCGTCGGCTTTCGCACGTTACCGCAGGATTCCACCGGCCTGCCGCATATTTTAGAGCACACCACGCTGTGCGGCAGTCAGCGCTATCCGGTACGCGATCCGTTTTTCCAAATGCTGCGGCGGTCGCTGCAAACCTTCATGAACGCCATGACCTTCCCGGACATGACGTGCTATCCCTTCGCCAGCCAAGTCGCCAAAGATTACGATAACCTCACCGGAGTTTATCTCGACGCGGTTTTCGCTCCGCTGCTGCATCCGCTCGATTTCGCTCAAGAGGGTCATCGCCTGGAACCGGTCGGCACCAGCGGGGAACGCAAAGGAGTGGTCTTCAATGAAATGAAGGGCGCGATGGATGGCACTGGCGAGCAGCTGTCGATGGCTACGGCGCGGCACTTGCTGCCAGATACCTGCTATCGTCATAATTATGGTGGCGATCCGAGCGATATTCCGGCGTTGACGCATCAAGATCTGCTCAACTTCCATCAACGGTGCTATCGCCCAGCGAACGCCTGCTTCATCACCTACGGCAATCAGCCAGCGAGCGAACTGCACGCACGCTTGACCAGTTATTTTACTGGCGATCCCGGACAAGCGCTTGGTTCGGCGACGCTGCAGCCCGCGAATCTCACTCCCACTACCGTCGACGTTCCGGTGCCGTTCGGCCCTGGGCAAGACATCCTTGATGTCACTGCGGTGACACTGACCTGGGTGTGGGGCGACGTCAGCGATCTTGATGAAGTCATGACTGCCGAACTGCTTGATCGTTTGTTGCTTGGCCACGCTGGCGCGCCATTGCGTTTGGCGCTGGAAAACAGCGGCATCGGTCGTTCCATCAGCGGCAGCGGATTTGCAGCCAGTTACCGCAATGGACTTTTTACTGCGGAAATGTCCGGCCTTGATCCATCCGATTATGACAAAGTGGAACCCCTGGTATTCGACACCCTGCGCACGGTCGCGGAACACGGTGTGCCGCA
>JANMYZ010000469.1:0-10268 GCA_031382605.1 Planctomycetota bacterium
GCAGGCCGCTGCCCGACTGGCTCAAGCGATTAATCAGCGTGAGCGGATTCTTATCCATGGCGATTACGATGTTGACGGATCGACCAGCGCATCACTGCTCGCTTTGTTTGTTCGCGCTTGTGGCTGGGAGGCGATCGCCTGGATTCCGCATCGCCGCATTGATGGCTACGGTCTGAGCGAGGCCAGTTTGCACGCCGTGCAAGAACATCGCGCGCAAGTCATGGTAACGGTCGATTGCGGAATTGCGGATCATGGTTTTGCCGCACGCATCGAACAGGAAACCGGATGTGCGGTGATTATCACCGATCATCATTTGCCGCAGGGATCACTGCCTCAGTGCACGGCGGTCTGTAATCCCAATCAGCCGGGCTGTCCGTATCCCGACAAACATCTGGCTGGAGTCGGAGTCGCGTGGAAACTTGCGTGGGCGACCGCGAAAATTCTCAGCGGCGGAGAAAAAGTCACGGATCGTCTGCGCACGTTTCTGCTCGACAGCTTGTCGTTGGTCGCCGTCGGTACGGTGGCCGACTGCGCCATCCTTGATGGCGAAAATCGGATCATGGTCCATCACGGTTTAAATTCTTTAGCCAAAAGCGTCAATCCCGGACTGCGCTCTTTGCGCGAACATTGTCGACTCGAAATGCCGATTAATGCTGGCGATGTCGGCTGGCGCATTGGCCCTCTGCTGAATGCCGCAGGCCGAGTCGGTAGCGCGATGGCGAACATCCGCTTGTTGACCGCCACCACCATGGATGAAGCCGGTACCGAGCTTGAAAAAATTATCGCCGAAAACGAAGAACGTCGGCGCATCACCCAGGTTTTAAGCGATCATCTCTTCGCCGAAATCGCCGCTGATCCCAGCTTACGCCAGCGTGCCGGACTGGTATTTGCCGGCGAAGGTTGGCATCAAGGTGTGGTCGGCATCGTCGCCAGTCGCTTAGTCGAAGCATTTGGTCGACCGGTAGCGGTGATCGCTATTCAAGATGGGCTTGGCAAAGGCAGCCTTCGTAGCGTTGCGAAGGTGCATCTGGCGGAGGTGCTCGACGCTTGTCGCCCATTCATCATCAAAGGCGGTGGCCACGCCATGGCTGCCGGTTTGTCGATCGACCCGACAAAGATCAATGCATTTCGTGACGCTTTTGATCAACAAGTCGCCAGCCGCGTGACGACTGGCGATCTGCAACCACGCACCGACTACGATGGCGATGCGGCGATTGCCGAACTCGACGCTGACTTCTTTACCTCGTTGGAAAACATGGCGCCTTTCGGCATCGGTAATCCAGAGCCCGTCCTGCGCCTTGACGCGGCCAGCTTTATTTCACGTCCACGGTTATTCGGAAAAACCGGCGATCATTTACGCGGCGCGCTGACGGATGCCGGTGGCGGCATGCGCGAATTCCTCGCTTGGCGCGCTAAAGCTCACAGCGAAGCGTTCTGCCGCGCCGGATCACGTTTTGAGCTTTTGGTAAAACCGCAAGCTGGCCGTTGGCACGGCGAACTCAAACCGCAATTGATATTTGTTGACGGTAAAACGGTATGATTCTTACGTCCGATGTCCGATGTCCGATGTCCGATGTCGGGGAAACGGAAAAATTTGGATTTAGGTGCATTCAGACATCGGACATCGGACATCGGACATTGAACGACATCGGACATATAAATGAGCCGTGACGTCTTTGCTCATACTCCGCGCCTGCGCCAATGGGTCTTCCGCGCAGCCCTGACTCTGGCACAGGTATTGCCTTTGTCGTGCGGTCGCTTGCTGGGGTACGTCATCGGCCATCTCGCGTGGTGGTGTGATCCGCGTGGACGTAAGGTGATCGAGCGGAACCTCTCACATTTTATTCCAGGACAATGTCGCGATGCATTGGCCAGGGCGGTCAGACGCAATTATGTCACCTTCTGTATCTATCTTTACGAATCCTTTAGCGTAGCTCGTTTGCCAGCACGTTTCTTCGCCTCCCCTCACTTGACGGTGTCTGATCCCTTTGGCGTATTCGCCACCAAGCCACATCCTGGTCCAGCGATGCTCGTGACGGTCCATTGTAATTGGGAACTTATCGCGGCCATGTGCGATCGCTTGGGATGGACCACCGCCATTGATGTGGTCGCACTCAGCAGCGGCGATGAGGTCATCGACGGGATCTACGCCGGACTTCGGCGACATTCTCACGCCGAAAGTTTACCGCTGAATCGCGCTCCGCTTGGTTCACTACGAGCGCTCAAAGCAGGGCGTATTTTAGGCTTGGCCGCTGATCGTGACTATACCGGACAAGGCCTGCGACTGCCATTTGCTGGTCAGATGATGTCCATACCCATTGGCCCCGCCGCGCTCGCCGTGCAGACCTCAGCGACCATCATTCCGGTCTATCTCGCTCGCCGTGGTCTGACGCGTATGCATTTTCAGGTTGGGCGCCCACTGCGCGCAAATCCGGGCGCATCCAAACAACAAGAAGTTGATCGCTTGATGCGCGAACTCGTAACGACCATGACGCGTTTTATTGCCACCGCACCAGCGCAATGGATTTCATTTCATGATGCGTGGCAGACGAAGAAATCTTGAGCTGTATTTTTCGTTCGTCGTTAGCTACGGAACTTTACGATTGGCCTTGGCCGCTTCGACGTAGGTCGAAGGATTCGCCTTCACTTTATCTGCTGCCGCACGATCAGCGACACCGATCACGACCCGTTGAGCGCGCTCGCCTTTGCCCAACGTAATGATCACTGGCGGAAGCGCCGTATCGATCGGCTTGCCTGTTACCGGACAGATCGAATTGACGGCCGACGGCTCCGCCGCGCTGAGCGCGTGTGGCAGAGTTAGGATTAGCGCCGTAAAGGTCGCCATAAGCATCGTCGTGAGGGTGATTCGGATTTTCATCATAAGTGCCAAGCCTAGCGTGATTGGTCACAGCGCAATGCGACTTAGAATTCTAACTGACGCTCCACCTGCGTCAGAAATATTTTCCCGTCGCCGATGCGGCCCGTGCGACAGGTTGAACACACCAGATCTACCAATTCACCGACGCGCTCGTCAGGTAAACAACCCGTGACTTTGACCTTTGGCAAAAAATCAATGGCGTATTCAGCGCCTTCGTACTGCTCTAAATGCCCTTTTTGACGACCGTAACCACGGCACTCCACCGCTTCCAGTTCTTCAATCCAACCGACGGCCAAGAGCCGCTGACACAACACTTCAGCGCGTTGTGGGCGCACGATCATCAACGCCTTTATCACGATATCACGCTACGCCGACGCGACCGACGCAGAACCCGCGCCGTGATCATGCTCAAACCGCGGTCGCTTCGACCACTTGGCCGATGGCGCGATATTTTTGATAACGAGCTTCCAGCATCGCCTCAGTGCTCATGGCTTTCAGCTGAACGAGATGCCGAGCCACCGTATCGCGCATCAGGTGAGCCGTGACGATCGGTTGACGATGAGCGCCACCGGCGGGTTCTTCGATGATCTCGTCAACGATGCCAAACTTCTTCAATGGGCCAGCCGTCAACGACAGGCGCTCAGCGGCGAGGTCTTTTTTATTGCCGTCTTTCCACAAAATGGCGGCACAGCCTTCTGGTGAAATGACTGAGAAATAGCTGTTTTCCAACATCAACATGCGATCACCAATGCCGATGCCAAGGGCGCCGCCGCTGCCGCCTTCGCCAATCACCGCGACCACCACGGGGGTGCGCAACATCGCCATATCACGAATATTTTCTGCGATCGCGATCGACTGCCCGCGTTCTTCGGCATCAACGCCTGGGAACGCCCCAGGGGTATTGACCAAGCACACCACCGACAGGCCAAACTTTTCGGCCAGACGCATTTTGCTCATCGCCTTGCGATAGCCTTCTGGATGCGGCATGCCGAAATTACAGCGGCGACGTTCGTGAACGTCTTTGCCCTTTTGCTGGCCAATAACCATGCAGCGATGGCCGCTGATGGTGCCAAGACCACAAAGAATCGCTTGGTCATCACCAAAAGCACGGTCGCCAGCCAAGGGCACAAAATCTTCAACCATGTGATCAACATAGTCAGTGGTTTGAGGGCGCTGCGGATGACGCGACAATTGCACGCGCTGCCATGGCGTCAGCGTGGCAAATAATCGGCGCGTTTCTTGGCCAAGTTTATTGCGCAAAGATTGGACCTCGCGGCTAACGTCCAACTGGCCATTGACGCTACGGCTTTCCAATTCGGTGATGGTGGTTTCAAGTTCCAACAATGGGGCAAGGAAATCGAAGGGGTTGCTCACAAGGTCTCCGGCGTTTGCTGCGGCGAGAGCCTAAGACCCCGACGGCGGAAGGAAATGGGATGGCCATGGACGCTCCAAGAGGATGGCACCTTGCCCAACGGGTGTCCAAATTCTCCTACGATTGGACGTCCACCACGAACGGGCTAGGTTCGAGGCATGGCCGAACATCTCGAAATTGAACTCAAATGGGCATTGGATGTGGCAGGGCACACGGCATTGGCTCCCGCGCTGGAACGCCTCCTTGGTGCGCCTCATCGTCTTCGTCAGGACAACCGTTTTTTCGATACCAAGGATCGCCGCCTGCGAAAAGCAGCGCTGAATTTGCGGCTACGGCGTGAAAACGATCGTCTGCTGATGACTTGTAAGGGTCGTGGCGGAATTGGCGCGGCAGGAGAACATCGTCACACCGAATGGGAAGAATGGCTCGACCCCGCGCTCTGGCAAAATATTGAAGCAGGAACGCTGTCTGCTACCCAATTGCCACTTCCTGAGCCTATTCTTCACGCCCTCGGTGATGGCCATCTTTTGCCACTTGGCGGCTTTGCCAATCAACGGCTCGAATTTCACCAACATGAAACTCCGGCCGCGCTGCTTTGCCTTGATCGCACGGAATACATCGGTGCTCGAATTGATTATGAATTAGAAATTGAAACGGCCGATCCAGCAGCCAACGCTCTTCGTTGGGGCGATTATCTCAAGCAATGGAACATCGCTTTTTCGCCTCAACCACTGACCAAGTTTGCCCGCTTTCTGACGCTGGCAAAAACCGAATTATCGTCCAGGTAATGGCGGTAAATGATAGGCGGTCAGATTGCCGTCGCGGTCACCAACGATGAGGCGACCCTCCGCGATAAGCGGCGGACACCAGAGCGGTGAGCGATGAACGATGTGGCGCTGCAACGTGCCATCTGCTCGCGATAGCAGGTACACATTGCCAAGCTCATCACCAATGACAGCGCGCTCTGAAGCTACCGTCAACCACGTTGGCTTGCCTGCACCAGCTGGCATTTTGGCGCTCCAGGTAAGCTTGAATCCGCTGCCCGACCAGGTCAAAAGTCGCAACGATTTATCCTGCGCTGCGGTAAGGAAAACCATTCCATCTTGCGCGATCACTTGCGCGCGGCTTTCGCCCAAAACCTTGTCCTCGATTTCAACTATTTTGCTTTCGCCCGTCACGACTACCCGCGTGATCACGGCGCCACTTGACGTCGGGATAACCAAAAGCGGACTATTCGGAATGTGGAGCGCTGAACCCGTGCGCGCGCCTGCGAGTGCATAGGACGAGACCACTCGACCATCAGTTTCGTCAAAGGCCCACAGCTTTCGATCATCCAGCACCAGCACGCGATCTTCTTGAAACCACAACGCCGGACGTTGGAAGCCAGATAGATCACTATGGTTCCATAGGTCTTTGTCTGCGGTACGCGCCGTCAAAAGCATTTTTTGGGCAACCGCAGTGACCGCGTAAGTCGCTCGCTTCGTTTGGTAGGTAAGATCCTTATCAGCGAAAGCCAAAACCGGCGCTGAGCTGCGATACAACAATGAACCAAGGCTGATGGAATCGGCGCCCAGCAACAGCTCTAAGGCCAAGCCATCGGTGGTTCCCACCGCGAAACCACCCATACGCGAATCCAAACCGTCGGTCCAGAGGGCGCCATCAATGCCAACCGCAACCACCGATTGTGCTCGACTGATCGGAGAACGAAGTTCTCCCGTCGAAAGCCTCACTAAGGCTTGATAATCCGGCGTGCCAATCAGGGCGAAGGGTGATTGGGACAACGGTTGTACGCGTAACCATTCTGGATTTTTTCCCACTTGTGCTTGCCACGCTTCGCCGGGATGCAGGCGCACGGGGAATGGAAGCTCGGCCGCGTCTGCGCTTGCCGGAACCTGGATTTTTTCCTGACGATATCCTGGTGCCGTGATGATCAGCGTGACGGCGTTTTGCGGATAGCGGCTGAACACCAACTCACCGGGTGCGAGGATTGATTCGCCGGCGAAAAATCCACGTTCACCGCCGCTCGTCATCTGTACATGAGTGGTAATATGCACGCCCATCGGCGTGATATTGGCATCACGATCGACCACGACCAATCGCCCAGGTAACGCCGTTGGCGTGGCAGATCCCGCACGCGGATATTGCGCACGGAAGGCTGCTGCCAGCGCATTCACTTCGCCCTGGTGTCCCGTGGTCCATTGCGTGCGAAGAACATCCAAATCACTTTTCATTGACGCTAATTGACGCTGAACTTCATCCATGATGGGACGAGCCCGTTCTTTTGCCTCGCCCGCGCTGAGCACTTGGCGCGCTTCCTTGCCCACGACCTCCCACGGCACGGTCGGATCATCACGCAGTGACTCCAGACGCTTCATCTCTTCATCGGCTTTGCTCAATTTATTTGGCGTTGGCGCTATTGGCGGCGGAGCCAATTGAATTTTCAATGTGGCAATCTCAGCACTTGCACGCACGCCAGCGTCGACCGGATAACCTTGACCAAACACCGACACATAGAATCGATGCGGCTGTCCATACGCGGCATCAAAACTTTCTAACGCCTTCAGCCGAGCCTGCGGCGACACGATGGCACCCAATGGTTCCAGCTCTTGTTCCGCGACCATATTGTGAGCAACCGGAACGCCGTAAAATGCGGCCACAATCATGCCGCCCACGATCAATCCGATCAGCAAGAGCCACATCATGACCTTGCCGTATCCTCGGCCTCTGCGCGCCTTTTGTACGCGCTGTAATAACTCCTGTGCTTCAGCAGCATGAGGCGTTAGCAGCGCCGCACGATTCCATGCATCGGCTGCCAGCGCCTTTTGACCGCTAGCAGCTAAACGATCACCTTCTGCGCGTAAAGATTGCGACTCATCCTGCTGATTACGCTGGAGTGCTTCGGTCAATTTACTGCGCAACTCTTTAAAGCCCTGCTGACTGACCGTGCCGGTTTGCGGCACCTGTCGTTGCGCAGGCATCGGATTCAATTGCGACGTGGTCTTGTGGGATTTCTTTTCTTCTATCGGTTGCAGCCATTCCGGAACAGCCGCTGACCCGATGGACGCCGGAGTGATAACTGATTTGGCTATCGGCGCTGATCCCTCTGACGATGACCGATCCTCGGGAAGCGGCGAACGACGAATACCCGTGCTGGTCATCAACGCGTGTTCTTTCGCTTCCCGGTCGCTCATCGCACGGAACGGGCCACGAGTTTTTCGTAAAATCGTCGACGTTCCAGCGAGTTTAACTTCCAGATCCTCGATAACCTGCACCAGTTCGCGCAACGTTGAGAAACGATCTGCAGGGCGTTTCGCAATCATCCGCATGACCAGCCGTTCAACGCGCGTATCAAGATTCGGATTGTAAATACGCGGGCTAGGCACGGGTTCGTTTTTATGCTTCAGCATGATCGCGAACGGCGTGTCGGCATCGTAAGGCAGCTGGCCAGTCAAAGCGAGAAATGCGGTGCAGCCAAGATTATAGATGTCACTACGGAAATCGACGTCATCACCGTCGCACTGTTCCGGGCTCATAAACGCCGGAGTGCCGACACGCACGCCAACAGAGGTCACGTCCTTCTCTGCGCTATTCCCTTTCGCTAGGCCAAAGTCACTGACTTTGCAGATACCCTCTTTGGTCATCATCAAATTGTCGGGCTTGATATCGCGATGAATCACGCCTTTTTCAGCCGCCTGCTCCAGGCCCATTGACGCCTGACGCAGAATATCCAGCACTTCAATTTGGCCGAGCGTGTAGCTTTCATGCAGCATATCGCCAAGGTCACGGCCCTCGACGAATTCAATGATCATGAAATAAATACCGAGCTGCTGATCCTCTCCATAATCGTAAATGTGGAGAATGTTGGGATGGTTAATTTTGGCGAGACTCTTCGCTTCACGCTCAAAACGCGTGATAAAATTGCGATTTCTCGCCAGCTCTGGTGGCAATACTTTAATCGCAACGCTGCGTTCCAAACTTAACTGACGCGCATGGTAAACCGTACCCATGCCGCCTTCACCGACCTTGCGATCAATCAGGCAGCCACGCAGCAGACGGCCCAGCAACACGTCACCGCCGATAGATTTTGCTCCACTGCTGACGACATGACCTTTCGCAATATTGAAACTGGTCTGACATTGCGGACATATTTGCGGCTCGTCGTCTGGTTGTACCGAAGGAAAGCCGTGACCACAAACCGGGCAAGCGACATGGCGACTGGTAACACTACGAGCACGAATCGACTTACTGACCGCTGATGCGACTGGTAAATCAGACGACTTACGATTGCGCTCTGCCTGAGCTTCTCGCGCCATGCGCTCAAATAAATCTGGATCGAAAGGGTCGGTTCCTGAGGCGACCGGAATCGCCGCCAGGACGGAAGACGGATCGACCGCAGCTTCTTGCCCGTGGCCTTGTCGACTCGTCAACGCCGCCGTTCGCCGTTTTATTTCGCCCGTCTCGTTCGGTGCGTACTCATCGCTCTCAAAATTGACTGAGTCGCGAGCGGACGAACCGGATAAAGCCATCGGCATAATCGACGGAGCAAGTGGCAAGGGGACTTCATTCACCGAAATAGCCACAGGTTCTGTCGCCGCGATTGCGGTCGAAGCTGACAGTGATTGGATTGGTGATGGCAGCCAGCGATGCTGACAATGTTGACAAACCAGCCAATCCGAACCAACCGTCCCGGCAAATGATTCCCGACAACGAGGACAAGCCATCACGCGCATGGTCAACGTCCGTCCTCTGGCGTCAGCGGAGGCGTTTGAACAGACTGAGACCCCAAGCCCAGTCCATTAGGAGCAAAGATATAGAGGGCCACCGCGCTCAACACGGCAATGGCGATCACCAATAACATGATGCGACGCTGGTGGCGTTGCCGCAACCGAGCGCGCAATGCGGTAATATCGTCAATCAATTTGGTCTCGGCACCAGTTGAGGATGCTCCCGCATCCCGCACATTTGCCAGACCGCGTTTCAGCACTTCAATTCCACCCTTAAGATCACCGCGATTAAGCATTCCCTGCGACCGTGATTGAATTTGCTCCAGCTGATCCTGATTTCCGAAGGTACGCGCTTCACGCTCTTTCGAACGCAAAATGGCACGCGCTCGACGATCTTGTTCTTTATCCGCAAGACGCGCATACAGCGCTGCAGCATCCTTGAATTGGCCGATATGCATCAAGCGTTCGGCTTCCGCTTCCTGATCACGCATCGATTCCGGATCACTGGACAAATCTCGCAAACTTTTCCCACAGCGAGCGCACGTTAATACCTCGGCGCGATTGAGCATGCCGCATTTAGCGCACGTGCTGACTTCGTTGCTCGTCGTAGGACGATGAACGGCCAAACGTCGTTCGGTTGGGGTGCGAGCCTGACGCTCACTACCAGGCTTGATTGACTGATCTGCGTCGGCTGGAGCACTGAATTCACCACTGACACGCGCTCGGCGATTTTGTTCACCACCCAATGGGCGTGATCCTGCTGACTCACCAGAACCAGGTAATGGAACGGCGCCGACCGAATTGGCACCAGGAACCGGCGCTGTCATCGCCGGCAAATGCGCCGTGATGCCGCCGCGTGGTTTGGTCATTTCAGCAGCCATGCGCACGGAATCGTTCATTCCCCCTGCTGAGCGCGATGACGATGAGCGATTCCCGAGTTCAAGCCACGCTTGGCGGCATTCCTCCGCATCTTTGAAGCGATCCTGTGGATTTTTGGCCAGCATGCGCATGACCAGATCCGACACTTCTTTGGATAAAACCGGATTGAGTTGACGCGGCGGTGGCGGAGTGAACTCCCGCTGTTTCGTCATGATTTCAAAAGACGATTGCCCGGTGAACGGTTTCTCGCCAGTGAGCGCCAGGTAAATGGTAACACCAAGAGCGTACACATCAGAGCGGCCATCCAGCTTGCGCCCCATGCATTGTTCGGGGCTCATGTAAGCTGGCGTACCCATGGCCAAACCCACTGCCGTCAGATCGGTTGCGTCGTTACGGGTGACGTCCTTGGCCAAAC
>JANMYZ010000494.1:0-5886 GCA_031382605.1 Planctomycetota bacterium
GCCGAAAGCGCGGTTGATCGTTTAACCGGCCGAGATCGCTCGCTGCCAAAGCCCGTACACAATGAATTGAGTCGCTCAGAAACGCTCTAGCCCCCTTCTCGCTCACTTAAATCCGCATTGAAAAAAAAGTAAAAAAGCGGAACAGAGGAAGACGGAAAACCAACACCACGGCGGAATGCTAATTAATTTTTTTGGTGAGTAACAAACCACTCTATTGGTATCAGATGCACTCAGCGCCGGCCTTACTCCTCGAAGAAATAAGGCCAGCTCTCAAAACTTACTTCGCGCCTTCTTTGTGCTCTTCTTTGGCGTCTTCCTTCTCCCCGTCCTTCGCGCCGTCTTTTTTCGCTTTCTTCGTGCGCGCGCCATCTTCTCCCAGCGTGATCTGATGTTCTTTGCCTTCGAGTTTGTACATGATTTGGTAACGCACTTTATCGCCGCCCAACTTCTTCGCGCTGGTCATTTCGCCACCTGGAACTTCTTTGGTGAAGCCCGTCTTTACCGCAGCGGGCAATTCCGTAACCGCGACTTTTACGGCCGCATGTTCTTCTGCCAGAGAAACCACCGGCAGAGAAACCGCCAGAATAAGAGCCAGAAACAACGCTTTAAGACTGTTCATAAGAAAACGTTCCTCTCCGGCTTTGCCGGAAAATGTAACCAGTTATTTGCGATCGTCGGAATGACGATAGCGAAAACAGGAGCCGTAAGAAATAGTCCTGCGGATTAATAGGGCAAGAGCGCGTTATTGGTCATGTTCCCTCCTCCCAAAAACACCCTTTGTCTGAGCAACTGCCGAGCAAAAACCACTGCAAGGATCGCCGTTTTCAAATCCCGCCAGGGTAGGATAAGCCGTTGTCTTTTCGCCCCTTGCATCAACGGGAATGAAAATACACGGACTGCCCACAGCTGCCCGTTGGCCATCCGTGAATTATGTTTTCGCCGGGCTTGGTCGCTCTTTCAGAGCTTCGAAGCTGTCTGGAAAAGGAGAAATCTGGCATGAATGGCCGGATGACCGGACATCTGTCCGCATCCCAAATGGCTGAGGGTTTGTCGTTTGGAAATCACAGAAAGGTTGCGTGTCTAGATTTTACTTTTTCAGATTGAATCGCAGTCCGGCTCCTTACTGTAATCAAATAATGTAAGGAGATCCCTCATGTCCACCATGACCCTAACGGCCAAGCGCCAAGCAACCCTTCCCCGCGAGCTGTGCGAAGAGTTGGGCATTCACCCCGGTGACCAGATCGATGTCGAGCGGGCGGTCGTTGATGGCCAGCCGGTATGGCTGATGAAGCCTCACCGCATCGACTGGTCGTGGATCGGCGCAGCCACCGTGCCTGCCAACATCTCTCACGACCTGGACGACATTCGCGCCTCGATCGGCCGCGGCTCGGCTACGGCCCGCGCCACGGATCCATCATGAAGCTCGGTCTGGATACCTCGGTGGTGCTGCGCTTGCTGATTGGCCAACCGGCCGACCACGCGGCCGTGGCCCGCGAACGTCTGGCTCAGGCCCATACTGACGGCGACGAGGTGATCGTCATCGGTACCGTACTGGGGGAAGCTTACCACGCCCTCGTCCATCACTACCACGTCGAGAAGGACCAAGCCCGCCACCTACTGCACCGCATGGTGACCTCCGGCGCAGTGCAGCCAGAACCGCCCGAGCTAGCCACCGCCTTAGAACCGGCCGCTGGCGCCGGCTTGGTAGACCGGCTCATCCTCCACGGCTACCGCTCATTGCAGGCCTCGACCCTGACCTTCGATCGCGCTCTTGGCGCCGCCGGCGCGGTGCGCCTGAACCCCAACACAGCCTGATAATCCGCGCGACCTGCCGGCTGGCGATATGTCTTCCTGGCATCGGAACCCCCAGCCCAGCTACACAGGCGGAATCCCCCAGCAATGACACGACCGGCAATTCTAATTGTCGCTGACCGGCAATCCTAGTTGTCGCCAGACAAACGTGTGCATGCGCAGTTTCATCCGGCGGAGCAAGGTGACGGAAACCCTGCTTCAACGGCAGCGAACCGCGTGCAGAATCTGCGCATACCAGGAGCCTCACCATGAGCACGCTCGAACTGAGTCAGCATCCAGAATTGGCCGAGATCGCCGACCAGCTCCGCAAGGGACAGGTCGTGGTGTTTACCGACCACGGGACACTGCTGGGCGAGGCCCAACCGACACCCCGTGATCGTGGCGCATGGCTGGCCGACTTGGCGGCCTTCCGTGCCAGCCTGCACGTCATGCCGGGCAAGAACGCCGTGCTGGACATGCGCGCCGATGATGGTCGCTGATGTCGGTGCGGTTCTATCTGGATGCAGCGGTACTGGTGTCGCTCTACGTACCCGAAGACACCACGGCAGCGGCGGAATGATTGGTGATCGGCGAAGCCGAGGTGGCGGTGAGCGCACTCACCCTGCTGGAAACGCGAGTAGCCTTGGAGCGCAAGCGCAAGGCCGGCAAACTACCCGCTAGCGCAGTCGCTGCGGTAAGAGCACGCATCGAGGCAGAGGTAAGCAACCATCGGCTGCACCTCCATGCCGTCGAAGATGCCGACTACCACAGAGCAGACGCGATTTCCCAGCGGGTTCACGGCCCGATCCGCAGTCTCGACGCCATCAACGCCGCCGTGGCGCAACGTCTGGGCCTGGAATTGGTGACGCTCGATCAGCGCTTGCATGAAGCTGCACAAGCGGCGGGCATTCCCACGCGCTGGGTCGATTCATCGGCCATCTGACGACCCCAACAGAAGCTGACGAGAAAAAACGGCAGACGAGAACGACAGACGAGAACGACAGACGAGAACGACAGACGAGAAAGCCGCGTTCCCCGCTGAAGAGCCGGGCTGGCCTTACGTCGCTTCCGTGGTTTTTTTTGGCATCCTTGATGAAACCGCTGCCTGAACACCTCGTTCCGTGCTCGGAAAAAGTGGGGCACTAAATGTATGTCCTTTATTCAACACACAGACTTTGGCGTGACCAAGTGAACATTCTAAATACCGGTCCTTTTCTTCCCTGTCCTTTTCTTGCTTCTCGGTGGCTGTGACATGGCGGACTGAGATGATCCTTTGTTGCTCCCACCAAATCAGTCATCGTTCGGCGGTTGCGCCCAGTGTCGGATTGATCAACGGCAAGAGACGGCTGGTGACTTGCATGAAAAGTTCCTCTGGCAATTCCCCAATACGATGAGCCTTCCGATCCTTCCAATCCAGGCACCGTACTTGGTCACATTGCAGATAACCATCGACGCCATGACGTCCTCGGTCGTCCGGTGACAGAAACAACTCAAACCGATGGTTCTGTGAACGACTGCTGATGTGGCACAACAATGCCAATCTTCCGACATTGTAGCGCTGAGGGCTGATCACGAGTGCCGGATGCGGGTCTTGCGGTTCTCTACCAGCGCTGGGAGAGCAGTCGACCATAATGATGTCGCGCCGTTTGGGGATGAACGTCGTGCGAGCAGTGAAGCCGCGACCGTGCGCCATTACCAGGACTCCTTACCGCGCGGCCTGGACTTCGGCCACGTCGACTTTCGCCCAGGCTTCATGGCTGTTGGCAAAAGATCTTCGAGCGTGAACTGTTCGTAACGCGATCGCTCATCGACCAACGGAGTTTTGGGAGCGAAGACCAGGGTTACCACACCGTCGGAGGCCAAGATGTCGAAGGGCTGTTCCTCGTGGACTCCCGCTGCCGCGAGAACGCGTTGGTTGAGATGCGTTGCTGGCGAATTCCCCCAACGGCTGAGATGGCCATCACTGGCGACCAACGTCATGCGAGAGCGGACCAGCTCAGTCAGTTCTTCCGTGGAGCGTTGCCCCGTCGAGCGCTTTCCTGGTTTGCGAACACGATGGTGCGTGACCATGGCCATGCTCCTTGTTTCTTCATTGTAGATACATCCGTAAGACGACAAGGGGCCCCTCGTCCTCCCGCAGCTGCCCAGGAACGAGCTGAACATGAAATGCCCCTGATGGTCGCTCTTTGAAAAAAAACTCCCAGCCGAAATGGCTGGGGGTTTTTTGTTGGAGATCACACATGTAGGCAAAAGAAAAGCGGGTGTTCTTTATTGGTGTACGCTGGGTTGGAGTGACGGAAACATCACCAGTGCCGCATTGAGTTGGTTTGCCAAATTCGCCGACCAATCCGTCAGCTGGGTCGACTGCGAAAGTTTTTCCCACATGAAGGCGCTATGCATCACGCAAGCGTTCACCTTCGACCGGCATTTTGATGACGCAGGATTTAGCCGCTGGGTGGGTTGAATTCTTCCCGCCACAGGGGAAAGAAAAGCGGGTGTCCTTTGTTGACTCTCCGCCCAGGAACGAGCTGAACATGAAATGCCCCTGATGGTCGCTCTTTGAAACAAAAAACCCCCAGCCGAAATGGCTGGGGGTTTTTGTTAGAGATCACACACGTAGACAAAAGAAAAGCGGGTGTCCTTTATTGGATATCGGCTGCCCAGGAACGAGCTGAACATGAAATGCCCCTGATGGTCGCTCTTTGAAACATAAAACCCCCAGCCGAAACGGCTGGGGGTTTTCGCTAGAGATCACACATGTAGGCAAAAGAAAAGCGGGTGTCCTTTATTGGATGCCAACGAAAAACCCTCAGCTAAGATAGCTGAGGGTTTTTCGTTTAGAGACCACACAAAGGCTGTTTGTCTAGATTTTGAACCTAGATTTTGATCAGAAAACTTATTTTGTGTAGACGGGGAAAGCGTTAAAGTTAGCGCCAGCATCAAACATCGTGTTGGCATAGGCTGCTTTTCCGCATGCAAGAGCCATGCCAAGCTGGATGTTAGCTAAAACAGGAGTCGCACCGTTTACTGGAGCAGTAGCAGCACCGTAAAATACATTTGCTGACGCTGGAACTGCCGGGCTACGAACCTGACCATCTTGGGAAATTACAAAAGGACGGCGCCCACTGTTGCCATAGTCTTGTGCGGCACAGCCAACTTGGAAATAGCGTTCGCCATTATTTGCGTCTTCAGTGGCGGCACATGCAGTTGGACCAGCAGCATCTCCCTCAAGCCAAGCTGACGCCGTGGCGCCCGTTGCATTAGTCGTGTGGTTAGGAGTCCATGCTGTATACAAATAGCCGTTAGCTGAGCGCAACGTAAGAGTAGCGGCGCCAACGCCCAAAGGACCAGTGAGCAAACGAAGATCATTGAGACTCATTCCAGTGCTTAAACCACCCTTAGTTGGTAATACAAGGCCACAAAGAGCAGCAATCACGCCATATTCACCGACATTATCAAGATCGCTGTCTTGGTAACCACCGGCTTGGAACTGTACCTGTGCCGGAAACACACCTGATTTGAGCGAAGCGCCAGCCGCCGCCTCATTCGCCGTTACTCGAGATTCGAGCAAGTTAGGAATCGCGATAGCCGCGATAATAGCGATGATCGCGATAACGATCATCAGTTCGATAAGAGTGAAGCCTTTACGCATGAGAAACTCCTTGGTTGGGGTGATGCGTGTGATGAGAGGTGTGATCTTACCACACGATCAACGTCTTTGCATGGTTCGTGCCAGCGGGGTTCAGACGTTTGTTACGGGTCATTTCGCTTCGTTTACGTTTCACTTCATGTCTTTATGGCCCTTCACGTACGAGCAGCGATCGCCAACGTCGCTTCGCAGCGCTTGTCAGTGACGCTTTTGGTCACCAAGAGGATGACATCCCACGGCATTTGAAAGTCCTGGGACCGCCGCTCTCCGTGAGCTGCTCGTAACCTTTAAACCCGCAGCCACGCACAAGAACTCAAGAATAAATTCCGTGGCACGGGCGGCTCGCCCGTGGTTGGATGTCCAACCCTGCTCATTACCCATAAATGCGATGAGTGAATTCAAGCCCCCGACGGGGGCGACGTAAGGCCAGCCCGGCGCTTCAGCGC
>JANMYZ010000512.1:0-1989 GCA_031382605.1 Planctomycetota bacterium
GGTCAACGAGATGGAGCCGGCACGAAACGCCGCAGAGTCTAGTTTTTCATTTTCTGTAGCGTTTCCCGAATTCACCCAGGAGGCGAACTGCTCACCGGGCATCCAGCTGCCGCGAGTGGCGCCCAGCTGCGTGCGCCGCTCCAAATAACTCCGCCGCTGCGTTCAGCCACGGCCCACAAAAGCGCCTGCCATGGACTGAGAACGCGACGCTGATGACGCTGGGCTTGGACCAGAGCAGCGGCGCGAACGTGGTCAGCGGGCAACACCGTCACATCAGGGAAACCATAAAGCACCCGCGACAAGCGTGCAAATTGACGTTCGTCCCGCGTGCGCGCCAACAAGGCTTGTCGCACCAGTCCCAGTAAAAAAATCTGCCGACGTTCGACTCCACCTTTGAATCCATGAACGACCAACGGATCTGGATGCTGGCGACTGAAGGACTTCAACCAGATGTCGAGGTCGGGGAAAACGGGTTTCATCTTCTACTGATGCTTTCGAATCAGCAGGCGCAAATTCATGATCGCAGCGATCATGTCTATTCCACTTCTTCGGCAGGCGCAGTCGCAACCTGCGCAATAAAGTCGATGGTTCCGAGAAACTCCAAAGCCTTGAGTTGCTTGCGGTACGAAATCGCTTCGGCGACTGCGGCGTCCACGGCTTCGCGCTTGCTGCGAAAAGTTCCAAGCTGCATCAGTGTTTCGATTGCACCGATGTCGACGTCGAGGTTGGTTGCCATGGCCGCACAATATGCTGTGCGAGATGACCGACAAGAGCTTGGCTGGTCATTGCTCAGGCGCTTTTTACGACGCATGCTTCAGCACGCTTTCGCAAATTTGCCTCCTATGAGCTCAAATCCGCCGAAAGTCAGCCGTTTTCCGCACAGTCTTTCGCACAGTCTTCCGCCCGATCGTTGACGCCGCGCTCACTGACCGCTTTTAGGTACCAACCACATGGCTGCTCCCTCTTCCTTCGCTTCGATCACCAACGTCCAGCATCTGGAAGAATTGTACGCCAAATGGCAAGCCGATCCGGCAAGTGTGGATCGTGATTGGCAGACTTTCTTTACTGGCTTCGATCTTGGTTTCGCCCGTCCCGCGCCGACGACGAATGACGTGAGCAGCGCCGCTGCCGCGCCGAGCGACACCCCAGGACGCGTCGAGCAGCAGCGCGCCGACGGCTTGATTTATGCCTACCGCGACATCGGCCATCTGACCTGTAATCTTGATCCGCTGAATCTCGCGAACACGCCTGATCATCCGAATCTCAAATTGGAAGCTTACGGTCTGAGTGAAAGCGATTTGGACCGCGAGTTCGCCTGCGACTCCATTTATGGCATGGGAAAAAGAGCACCTTTACGCGCCATCGTCACCCATCTGAAAGCCACCTACGGCAGCAACATCGCCGTCGAATACCAACACATCCAAGACCGCAACGTGCGCCACTGGGTTCGTCGCGAAGTGGAAACCGGACGTAATCAGCCTCAGCTGACCAAGGACGAAAAGCGCCGCATTTTGATGAAGCTCAATCAGGCAGAAATGCTAGAGAACTTCATTCATACGAAATTCCTCGGCCAAAAGCGTTTCTCGCTCGAAGGCGGCGAATCATTGATTCCAGCGCTCGACGCGATTTTGGAGATGGCCCCAGAGGTCGGCGCCAAAGAAGTGGTGCTTGGCATGGCCCATCGCGGCCGCCTCAATGTGCTGTGCAATACGCTCAATAAATCATACGAAGAAGTGTTTACCGAATTCGAAGGCAGCTACGACATCAGCCAACTGCAAGGCGATGGCGATGTGAAGTATCACCTCGGTTTCAGCAGTGATTTCGTCAACTCCAAAGGCAACACCGTTCACGTTACCCTGAACGCCAACCCCAGCCATTTGGAAGCCGTCGATCCGGTAGTTTTGGGCCGCGCACGCGCCAAGCAACGTCAGCATAAAGACACCGCCGGACGCGGTTCAGTCATTCCCATTATCATCCACGGTGACGGCG
>JANMYZ010000515.1:0-3057 GCA_031382605.1 Planctomycetota bacterium
GAAAACATATTCCTTACGCGATTCGGAATACAGCGTGCCGGTGAATAGCTTGCTCATGAAGTCAGTAAAGCCGGTATGAAATAACACGGCACCCAGCGCATTCCCTGCTCGCTCTGCGTATTCACGTTGGACCTGTGGTTCGGCGAACAAGGCCAGCAAGCGCGCGCGCTTTTCTGCCGCCTGGGCATCATTGACCAGTGCGCCGCTGTCGCGGTTATTCTGATACAGAATGCGGTTGTTACGCAGCACTTCATTGCGCCCTTGAATGCGCTGAAGCTGCTCACCCGGCATTTTTTCCAGAGTTAAACGATCGATGGTGATGTAGGCGCAATACGACAACGCCACGGTCGCAGGCGCATGAATGGTCAACAGCCGATCGTCTGCCAAAACGGCAACCAACGGAGCGACCCCCTGCGGACCAGCCAACCACAAATCCTTTTCCAATTCATTGCGCTTACTTGGCTTGTCCTTGTATATGCCATTGGCCAAAGCGCCCTGAAGGCGATTCGCGAAGTCGTCCTGATCTGCAAACCCACGCAAATTGATAACGGCTGGCAAATCAAGCCCCGCGCGGCGAAAACGGTCGATGTAATTTTCAACGTCTTTTGCTGCGCCTTGCGCTTTACGATCACCACCACCGCCTTCGCTGCCCTTGCCGGAACTGGCCTGCATCTGCTCAACCAATGTCGGCCCCTGCAAACGCATGACGGCGAAATTGATGATCAAGATCCCAATAAACGTTGGGATCATCAGCAGCAGACGACGAATGACGTAAGCCAACATGGTTCAGACCACGCAACGTCCGCGACGGTGACTCATGGACGGAAATGCCAGAACATGCGGCGATCTTCGGTTCGTGTCAGCGGATGAAGCCGATCAAGACTTTCGTCAACCCCGTCCAAATACTGCTCTTTCGCTGGCTTGCCGTGGTTTTGCCAAATCAAAATGCCCTCAGCACTGGTAAAGAAAGTATAGGGCTGTTCTTCGTGAATGATGGCCTGGAGCTCTTTCGCAATCACGATGCGCGCTGAGGTATCGAAGGTTTCGCGTAATTTTACTGCCAGTTCATCGACCCGCGCATTGACGAATCCACCGTGATTACTTCCGCCCTGCACTTCGGCTTGGCTTGAATGCCAGAGCTGAAAATAATCAATGTCCCAATCGGTCTGCCAGCCGCTCATCATCGCTGCAAAATCCCGGTCCTCAAATGACCGCATCAATTCTTTCCACTCGAATGGTTTGGGATTCATCTCAACGCCGATCTTGCGCAATTCATCTTTATAAATCAGCATCATATTCTCGTATGTCGACACGTTTGCCATGTACTTCATGACAAAACGAAAATCGACCTTGGTGCCATTGATCAGCCGATCTAAAATTCCATCACCATCACTGTCTTTCCAACCTGCTTCTGCCAACAAAACCTTGGCTCGTTCCAGATCGAAGGCGTACGGTTTGAGATCAGCATTCGCATACTGCGTACCCGGTGCGACATCCGACAACACCGGCACGCCAAGACCAAAGAAAACGTCTTTAATAATGCGCTCTTTGGGTAACGCGTGGCTCATTGCCTGACGAACTCGCTTGTCGTTAAACGGCGGACGACGCAAATTCCACCCAAGGTAGGAATACTGCAGCCGCTTAACTCGTTCCCAGGCCAATTCCCCCGTACGTCCAGCCTTGGGATTTTGAGGATCCAAGGCCGCGAAGCGTGGTTCGTGATGATCAAGGATCTCACTTTTATAATAGTTCGGCATCAGCCCATGGGCGTGAACCCGTCCATTTTTAAAGGCGATCAATCGCGCGTCGTCTTTTTTGACTTCCATATTCCATTCGATCGCATCGAAATGATATGAGACACCCCAGTAATCCGGGTTACGACGTAAGCGCAGAACTTTGTCGGGAGCATATTCTTCAAGGATATAGGCCCCGACTCCGGCCACCGCATGTTCTTCGTCAAACCAATGTTGATTGAAATTCACGCCCAGTTTTTCGGCTGGCACCACCGAACCGTCACGGTTTCGACCATAGATATGCCGGGGCAACGGCGCCAGCGCCAAGCTGGCAGACAGACTATTGTAGGTCTTCTTTTTCCACAGCACTCGCAGCGTATAATCATCGATCACTTCCGCTTTGTCGATGTCCTCATAATAACTGCGCAAACTGGGACAGTCGACTGCCGGGTCCAGGATCAGATCAACGGCAAATTTAAAATCGGCCGCTGTCAATTCGACTTCCTTCGCCAGCCAGGCGTATTCCTTCTGCTGCGCGAGTACGGGACGCTGCCACTTAACACCACGACGCAAATTGAACGTGTAAGTTTTGTAATCATCCGAAATGATCACGCTGGTCGCCAGACTCTGACTCCATTGTTCGGGATGAATCGCAGGACGATCGCAAAGCGAATCCGTGGTGAGGGACTGAACTCGTTGGGTGATGGCCGAGCTATCAATCAACGGATTCAGGCGTCGCGGAGTGTCTTCGAAAATTTTAAACGTTCCGCCTTGCTTTTCGGCGTGATAATGTGAGCGATCATATGGCATTAAAAAATTGACACCCAACTTCGGATTGCCGTCTTGAATTTTCGGGTCCACCGCCGAGTCAGTGGTCAACATCGTCGCCGTAGTCTCCGTTGTCTTGGTAGTCACGACCGCAGCCCGTACGCCCTGATCTAAGCTTGGCTGACGCGCCATTGCTTCGGCTAATTGTTTCTGACTCCGCGAAAGATCTTGCAGAGCCGTTTCCAAACGATCGAGGCTTTGGCTCACGCGCTGGAGTTGTTGTGGTTCACGCCAACGGTCGACCGCCATGTACACCAGCAACGCAGCAGTAACGATCAACAACGTCCATTTCAAAGCATTCATCGGCGGACCTCGGGGCGCAGGCTATGAGAGTGAGAAGCGTTCGAAAGCTGGGAAAACGACCATCAGCGCACAACCGTGGTAACACACACGGTCGATCCACTTCCTTTTGAAAGATGCCGAACGCTGGGCAGCGTTAACCGCTGACCAGCACGCGATACAAAGCGAGTTCTTCCAACCATTCTAGTCGTTGACG
>JANMYZ010000518.1:0-6367 GCA_031382605.1 Planctomycetota bacterium
GGCGGCAAGGCGTTTAATGCCGCCGTCATCACATACGTATACGTCGCGCCGATCACCGCTTCACGTGGAGGACAACTGATGATCAGCGGCCGGACCGCTGCAAGTCGCGCCGTCAAACGCACGGTTCCGGTTGCTGGAAGGGACGACGTCAACCCATCGCGAACGCGAAAGGTAAACGTGACATCGGTACTTTGACCACTCACTGGCGTATAGGTCACCGCACCCGTGTTCACCTGATCGAGCGTGAGCGTTCCGGTAACGGGAAGCGTGAGCAATTCCCAAGTTAATGTCCCGGCTTCCGGATCAGTCCCTGGCAAAGTTCCCGTGACCGGAACATCAACCACGGTGGCCAAGGTCACCGCGCTGGTGGTGGGCGGATCATTGACTGGCGTCAAGGTGATGAGCGAAGAAGCCGCCGCGCTGGGATCAATGCCATCTGAAACCGTGACCGAAACCGTACGCGTTTCGATGGCCGTAAATTGCCCGGCATGTTGAAATTGAATTTCTCGCAAAATTGCTTGAGCCACTGCCGGAGTTCCTTGCGCGGTAAAACTCACCGTCAACGGAGTCACGCCCGTTCCACCCGCAAACGAGCCGACCGATACGCCGCTCACCATGATCGAACTTCCGCTCACCGATACCTGACCTGCGCCGACGCCGACGGAGCGAATACTGATGTCATCGCCAACCACGGCGCCGGTCAGCGTCACCACCATGCTGCCGCCATTAAACGAGGCCGAATCGCTATCGCTGACTGTCGCCGCCGTATCAATCAATGACGGCGATGCGTGTTCCGTCCATGCCACTGCTGCAGTCGGCAGCGTCACGATCGGCGCCACGTTCACCGCCTGCACGTTGATGGTGGTCGTTACCGGCAGACTGGTGCCTCCGGAGCCGTCGGTCAAATAGACGCGCACGGTGCGTACACCGTTTACTGGCGGAACACCCACGTTGGAAAATGCTAAACGACGCAGCAATACTTTCGTCGCCGCCACCGTGGCAGAGGAATTTAATCGCACGACCAAACCACTGCTGCTCGTACCCGGACCCGTAACAATACCGATGATGGTCCCACCATAACGCGCAGCGGTGCCGACCACATCAATCTGCCCAGCGCCAGAACCCTCGCTGGAAATCGTTAAACGATCATCGGCGGTAACGCCGCTGGTAAATTCTGCCACCAACAAACCCGTATCAAAAACGACATTATCGACGTCGGTTACCCCGGCGCCCGCATCAATCATTTGCTCAACAGAACCCTGTAACCAAGTCGTCGGAGGCGAAGGCAAGGTCACCACCGGAGCATTATCGCTTGCCTGGACGACGACCGTCAAGGTCGCTGCGGTAGAAATACCGCCCACACCATCGCTGACGGTTACCGACAATGGTCGCAGGGCGAGCGACGGAGTCGGCGATTGATTATCAAACGTAAGATTTCGCAGAACCGCTTGCACCGCTGCTGGAGTTGCCGCCGCCGTGAACGTTAAGGTCAAGGCCGTACCCGCGCTGCCACCGCTCAGCGTGGCGATCTGACTGCCATTCCACGACACCGCAGAGCCACTCACCGAAATTTGATTCACGCCCACACCTTGATTTCGAATCGCCAAAAAATCATCGACGGTCGCGTTGGCAGTCCACGTCGCCACCAACGAACCACCGGTAAGCGTCGGCGAATCGGCATCGCTGACGGTGGCGGTGTTATCCAGCACAGCCGCACCGCTCGCTTCTAAATAGGCGACGGTGACTTTGGGTAATGCGACCAACGGTGCTTGATTGACCAACTGCATCACCACATCGGTGGTTACCGGCGCACTCGCACCGCTGGTACCATTAACCAAGACCACTTGCACGGTGCGCGTCGCGCCTGAAGGCCCTGGGGAAATATTATTAAAGCGAAGATTACGCACCAATTCTTCAACGGACGCCGGAGTAGCGGTACCAGCCAACGACACGGATAACGCCGTGCCAGCACCGCCGCTGACAGTGCCAATAGTTGACCCTTCATAGGTGACCACGCTGCCTGAAACATTGATCTGCCCGATGCCCGTGCCGACACTGCGAATCGATAAAACATCGCCCGTACCGGAATTGCCAACCACCGACACGGTCAAGGTTCCGCCGACCAACGTGCCGCTGGTATCGCTGACCGTTGCACTGTTATCTAAGATCAACGGGCCGCCCCCTTGAACCCAGGTAACGTCGCTGCCAGGCAGAGTCGCGACTGGTATCGTGGTCGCCGGAGAGCCACTGATGGTAATCGAATACGACGTCGCTGACAGACTGTTATTTTCAGCATTGGTTACCGTGAAAACAAAACTATCCGTACCTCCACCCAGGCCGGTATGGCGGTAGAGTAATAAACCGGAATTAATATCAGCCTGCGTAAACGTCCCGCCAATTCCCAAAGTCGCGCCATTGAAGCGCACGTTTCCCACCGTCGGCAAACTTTGCAGCGTGTAGGTTAATTGTGCCGCTGGTCCGTAATCGGTGACCTCTAACAGAGATCGCGGAATGACGGCGCTCGCTCCAGTGGCCAAAGTAAGGAGGTTATTGGTGACCACGACAGGGAAATGGGGAATCGCACTCACGGTCACCGTAAAAATGAGATTGGTGACAGCCAAACCGCCGTTTGTCGTTCCCCCACTATCGGTGATCGTCACCAGAATGACCGCAACGCCACTGACGTGTGGTACCGGCGTAAACGTCATTGATCCGCTGCTGGCAGGACTGCTATAAATCACCGTGGGATTCGGGATCACATCAGGGCGCGACGATACGGCCGTCATCGTCATCGACTGTGATACCTCATTCGTCGGACCAGATCTGACATTGGTCAAAGCAACCGTTTGTAGCGGACTATCTTCGAAAATCGTGCGGTCGGTAATCACATCCATCAATGGCGGATCGTTGACCGGCATTATCGTCACGATGAAGGTTCTCACCACCGTATCGGTGGATCCGCCGATGGTGCCGCCGTTATCTTGAACCGTTACGGTCACGGTCGCGGTCCCGAACTGATCCGAAACCGGCACCAGCAACAACGTTCCGGTTGCCGATGGGCTGGTGTACACCACGGACGGATTCAGCACGATTGCCGGATTGCTTGATACAGCGGTAATGGTCAGCGTCTGCGCGACGCTATCTCCGCCATCGCTGATGCCGCTGAGAGCAATGCCTTGAATGGCACTATCTTCAAGAATGGTGACATTGGAAATCGTCGACAACGTCGGCTGAAGATTCGGCGTCGCTGAGAAAATCGGCAGCACAAAAAATAGGAGCGCCAGCGTATGGAAGCTTTGCCGTCCAAATACAAAACCGTTTTTCTCTACCCATAAATTGGCTAACTGAAAATGGAATGGTCCACCGTTGACCAGTGTCCCACGTGACTGCCGGGCTGCCGGAATACCGGACTGCCGGGCTGCCTTCATGGCGTCCACACCACGTCGATGGCGATGCGCAGTCCGACATACGCTGATTGCACATCCGCTGCCAGCGCATGACGATCAGCAACTCTCAGCAATGACGAGGCATCCTCCCACGATCCGCCGCGAATCACGCGTTTGGTTCCTTGATGTGCCAGGGGATCGTTGCTGGGCACCTGTGGATATGGCGCGTAGGTATCTTGGCACCATTCCCACACGTTGCCGAGCGTATCGTACAGGCCGAGTCGGTTGGGTTGGCGGCCACGCACCGGACGTGACGAACCACCCGCATTGCCGGCGTGAACGGCCATGCGATCGATGTCATCTCCGCCAGCCACGTCATGCCCTGGGAGTCGACCGGTCGCGCCAGCACGTACCGCGTATTCCCATTCCGCTTCGGTCGGCAAACGACAGAGCGCTTTTTTCTCAGCCATCTGAGCAAGCCGAACGAAGAACGCTTGCGCGTCGTCCCACGATACCCGCTCAACCGGATGTCCGGCTTGTGAATGATAAGATGGATTCACGAGCATCACCTGCGCCCACAGGTCTTGAGTGCATTCGCTCTCTGCCAACCACAGTGAACGCGTTAGGCGTACGGCAACGGATGCTTCGTCCTTTGCTCTGCCTATTTCTTCCGGCCCACTTCCAAGTTTAAACTCGCCAGCTGGGATAAAACGGAAGCGTTGAACCTGCTTCCGTATCTTCATGTCAGCGTAAATCCCATGTTCATCGCGCCCAAAATCTGAAGCCCACGCAGGTCGTCCTGGGCCTGTCAGAAGCAGCGCTCGCGCAGAGGCACTGACGACCTGATGATCTGCCTCGCCTACCAATTCACGTAGAGCATGCACGTCGTCATTGGCTGTCGTGGGTAGGACGTAGACTCGATCCAGGTTTTCTAAACGACCACGCAAAGCAGTAATCCGTTCAAGTTTCCCTTGCCAGCGTTGAACATCGACATCCGTATCGCCGACTATTTTACGTAGCCGCTCAAGGCGTTCTGCTGCATTTTCTCCGGGGGATCCAACGCTATCCACGGTAGCCAGTGCGGTTTTGTGCGCGCTGACTGTCGCGATAAAGTCGCGCCACCGCCGCACGTCGGCTGGCGCCGCGCCAACCAAAGCGAGCAAACGTTGAAGATCGCGACTCGCTTCTTTCGCTACCGGCTGATGTTCATCGAGTGCGGCCAAACGGCGGCGCAACGCGACCACCTCTTCCAATTTATTGCGCCATTTCAAACGCCGAGGATCGTCGACCAACGCCAGACGTTCAAATTGATCGAGCAACGGACGCAGGGCCTCAGCTACGTCTTCTTGACGATCAAGCACCGCCAAGCGTTGGCTGAGCAGAACGAGATTCGCCTCATCACGGGCAAGGCGCTGATTGATCCGATCGACTTCTGATTGCTCCAACGCCTGTTGACTGGTGAGGCTTGCGACGGTGGTGCGCAATAATTGCTGCTCGGCCTGCGATAATTGTTCTTTCTCCGCCAACGAGGTCAGCACTTGGCGCAACGTCGCGATCCGTCCACGAGTCTCTGTCATTTGTCCTTGCCAGCGGCGCGCCGCCACATCGTCGCCGGCAATGCTGCGATAAGCGGCCAAATCCGCCGACAAAGCATCCAAGCGAACCTGTTCAATCGACTGATTTTGATCCAGCGCCACCAAGCGATTCGCCAAAGTGTCGCGCTGTTGCGTCGCCAATGCCAAACGTTGGCGCCAGCGCACGACATCGGCGTCATCTGAATCAGCGATAGCCATGAACGCAGACCATTCGTTCGTCAATCCCGCTGCGGTCACCAACGAAGCAAATTCGCCGTTATCTAGCTGAGCCAACGCTTGTCGCAGAGTCGCTTGTTGCTCTTGCGCTGCTTTTACTTTCGCCGCCCAACGCAAGCCGTCTTCATTCGCCGCGCCCATGAAAGCATTCCAACGTGCCAGGTCATCACGCGCACTGCGTTGCATGGAAGCGGTCAAAACGAGAGTGGTATCGATGAGCGCGAGTCGAGTACGCAACTCGGCCAATATCGTTTTCGCTTTCTCTAATTGCTGCGCCCAACGAATGACGTCGGCATTGCTGGCAGACAACAAACGTCGAGCGACCGCCAGCGAGACCAGCAAGCGTTCCAGCTGATCTTTGGGCACCACCTCTTGACGATCGAGTGCGGTCAACGCCGTGCGGACTTCGCGCTGTTCACGAGCCGCCTCGTCTAAACGTGCTCGCCATCCCGTTACGAGCGGTTCATTGGTGCCGCATAATAATTGATAGGCCGTCACCAATTCATTCGCGGTCGCCACCTGCGCATGTTCCAATGGCCCATCTGGCAGGGCGGCAAATCGTTGGCGTAACGCTTCGGCCTGCTGCAATTTCTCAGTCCAACGAGTCACTTGTTGATCACGTTCGCCGACCAGATCCCGAAGACGCTTAAGATCAGCATCCGCAGAAACAGGAATCGCCTGCGGTGTATCGAGAAGCGTCAGTCGACCACGCAGCGAGTCAGCCTGCGCGCGACTTGCAAGCAGCCACCACACCCCAAGAGCCACCATCAAGATCAATGATGCGACGCCGACCAAAGCATGTTTCCACCACCGACGCCAACCGCCACCGTGACGAGCAAGGGCCTCATCGGCGCCCGTGGTGACGCGACCCTTATAGAAAACCGCGATTTCTGGTTGGTGCCCGCCCTTCAATAAATTTAAATCGCGAATCAGAGATACCGCGTCGGCATAACGATTATCAGGCGCTTTTTGCAGACATTTGAACACCACCGCTTGCAATGCCGGAGTGCAGCCCGGTACCAAGTCGATAATCAGTTTTGGTTCAACAAAGTGGTGTTGATAAATTAATGCATCAGCGGTGGCTTCTTCGAATGGCTGCTTGAGCGTCAACAGTTCGTACAGCACCACGCCAAGAGAATACATATCAGCCCGAGCATCGACTTCGTCACC
>JANMYZ010000529.1:0-2113 GCA_031382605.1 Planctomycetota bacterium
GCGCCAGCCGGAACGATTACCGATAGCGATTCTTCGAATATCCTGAACGGAAATCTCACCATGAATATCACCAACGCATTGGGCGGAGAAGTCCTTAGCTTGCGCAATGACGGCACCGGCCCCGGACAGATCGGCATCAGCGGAGCAACCGTATCGTACGGCGGCGCTGCCATCGGTACGCTCAGCGGTGGCAACGTCAGCACGCCGCTGGTTCTTTCTTTCTCCTCCACCAACGCCACGCCCGCCGCCGCGCAAGCCGCGCTGCGTGCGCTGCAATTTGTGCGCAGCGGCCAAGTGCTCAGCCCCACCACGCGCACCATCCAAGTCGTCGCCAACGACGGCCAAGACGCCAGTATTGCCGTTACCACCACCGTCTCGCTGGTGGCAGTCGATGATCCGCCGCAAGCGAGTGCCAGCATGCTGATCACTGTCGCTGAGCTTCCCGTCGACGGCATACTGATCGGCAGCGACCCTGAAAACGGTGCATTAACGTGGGAAATAGTCACACCTCCCGCTAGCGGCACGCTGACTCTGCTGAACGCCGCCACTGGCGCGGTGCGCTACCTTCCCGCCGCTGGAGTCGCCGGCGACCTCACGTTCACCGCCCGCGTCAGCGATGGCACCACGTGGTCGAGCCCCGCAACGATTACCGTCCGCATCACCGATCGCCTGGCTGGCGTGCGTCCGCTGATTGTTAGCGCGCCACCACGCGAAGGAGTTTTTGGCGCACCGCTCACGTATCAGGTGACCACGCAACTCGGCGCCCTCCCCAGCGGCACCGACCTCGCGTTTCAACTCATCGGCATCCCTTCGGGATCCACTGCCACCGTCACCAAAACCAGCGCCATTTCCGCCACCATCACTTGGACCGCGACTGGTACTTCAGAACAACATCAGCAAATCGGACTCCTCGTCAGCGACCCCGTCACCGGGATCAGCAGCTATCAAGCGATACAAGTTCTCTGGCAAATCACCGCACCAGCAGGGCCTGGGTGAACGGGTAAACGAGGGCGTGGTAGGTGGCGCGTTTGGGTGTGATTGGGCCCGGAGTTCCTTCGACCATTCCTGACTCTTGCAGGTCTTGGACAGGGGGCCAATCTGCGATCTATCACCTGCTGCGGAGCGTGCATCATGAGCGAATCATACCTTCCCACCCACGAATGGGCCCGCGTTGAGGGCGGCTTAGTGGTGATCGGCTTGTCGCCGTTCGCCGCCGGTGAAGTAGGCGAAGTCATCCACGTGCAATTGCCAGGCGTGGGTACCGTTTTGTCGCGCGGCAAAGCCTGTGCCGAGATCGAATCGGTGAAGTCGGTCAACGATTATTACAGCCCGGTTGATGGCAGCGTCGTCGACATCAATGCGGCCTTGGCCGGCAGTCCCGATCTGGTGAACAGCGATCCGCTTAAAGGTGGCTGGTTCGTCAAAATCAAACCAACCTCAGCAAGCCCTCTAGCCGGCCTGTAGTCCAGCACAGATTATCAGACCAAAATCACAAAATAAATTACAGATGTCCGATGTCCGATGTCGGGTGAAGTGACATCGGACATCGGACATCGGACATGTAAAAATGACCCATCGCGTCGGCATTGGCTACGACATCCACCGTTTGGAACCTGGTCACGGCATCGTCATTGGTGGCGTGCAAATCCCCTGTGAATATCGAGTCATTGCGCACAGCGATGGGGACGTGTTGTTGCACGCACTCTGCGATGCTTTGCTCGGCGCGGTGGGCGCCGGAGATATTGGCGAACATTTCCCAGATACGGCTGATGAGTTTCGCGGAAGCGACTCCCGCACTTTTGTCCGGGCGGTCATGTCGCTGCCAGCGCTCAAGCCCTGGCGCGTCACCAATATGGATTCCAATATCATCGCGCAGGTTCCACGCCTGGGACCGTACAAGCCGATGATCCGACAAATGCTGGCAGAGATGTTGTGCTTGCCACTGGGTCGCGTGGGCGTGAAAGCGCGGACTAACGAAGGTTTAGATGCCGTGGGTGAAAAGCGCGCCATCCAAGCGCAGGTCGTGGTTCTGCTCGAACCGATTCAATAGTTCGTCGCACCATTGACCCTAAAAGCCGCAGTAGGAATTCAAACTTCCACCGCTAAGGCGCAA
>JANMYZ010000540.1:0-4013 GCA_031382605.1 Planctomycetota bacterium
GAATACGGTAATTTGAGTTTGAAATAAACGTAATAGGGCGTGAGTAATAAAAAGATCTCTACCGCTGCTGCCCACATCATTGCGCCGCCGATCAACGTCAGGCGCCGCCATCCGCTGACCATCGCCAAAAACATGATCCCCAAAGCTGCGGCATTGGAAAAATGATAAAGCCATCCGGTGATCTGCACCAATGGCCCGAAGTCCGTTGCTGATGCACCGGTCAGCAATTGTCCAAAACGCGGAAAGACTGCGAATAGCGGATAACCCGACAGCACGAAAGGAAGTCGAAAAAGGTCATAGGCGATCGCTGCAACCACCCCCGCAATCGTGCCGTGGACAATCCACACATAGGCACTGCGTGGACTTGGTGACTGCGAACGCGCTCGCCACGCAATCATGGCCAACGCCACTGATGCGGGAATAAGGATCCAACAGGCGAAAAGCCGCATAGACCAAAAATCGTAGAATTGGCCGATTAAACAGGCAAATGAGAGCGAGGCGAGGAACCACACCACGACTCGTTGATACCAGGACTCACGCATGAATTCACGCTGAGGTACGTTTCTCTGCGTCAAGAGCGGGGCCAGCTAGCGTCAGCCGCGTTGTGACCTAGCCTCGAATCCATGTTCACCACCCTTCTACGAACCGTTGCGCTGGCCGCTTTGGTGGGCGCATTGGTGATTGCCTATCGGTGGTGGTGGCGAGCCAGTGACGACGCCTTAGTGGTCTACTGCGCTCATGACGCGGAGTATGCCGAACTCGTGTTCACGGAATTTCGTCGGCGTACCGGCATCGCGGTGAGCGTGCGCTATGACAGCGAAGCGACGAAATCTCTCGGTCTGGTCGAACGTCTGGTCGCCGAAGCCGAGCACGGACCGTGCGATGTCTTTTGGAATAATGAACAACTGGGCACCATCGCTCTCGACCAGCGTGGATTACTTGCTGAATACCGTGGAACCGGTTGGCAACGCATGCCACCTGCTTGGCGGCAACCTGACGGTCGTTGGAGCGCCTTCGCTGCCCGCCTGCGCGTGATGATCGTCAACACCACGCACATGCCCGCGACGACCGCCGCCGTGCGTGCACGTTTGGCGGGTGATCTGTCGCGCGTCGCTATCGCCAAGCCATTGTTCGGAACCACGCTGACTCATTACAGCACGTTGTGGTCAGTCCTTGGTAGCGAGCCGCTGCGTGCTTGGCACCACGACCGTCGCGCACGCGGAATTCGCGAGGTCGATGGCAATGGCATGGTCAAGGCCTTGGTCGCTGCTGGCCGTTGCGATCTTGGGTTTACTGACAGCGATGATTATTTTTCTGCACTCGATGCCGGTGCGCCGGTGGCAATGATTCCTGCGCGCCTTGCCGATGTCTCACCGAATGCGGGTGAAACGACGATTTTGATTCCCAACACCGTGGCGATTTTACGTGGTGCTCCGCATCGTCCGGCGGCAGAACGCTTGGTCGACTTCTTACTTTCGGCTGAGGGCGAATTACTCCTCGCGCGTTCACCCTCGCGCCAGATTCCACTTGGCCCGCTGGGTGTGGCGCAACTGCCGCCTGCCGTTCGCGAACTCCGCGAAGCAGCTAATGCTAACGCCGTAATCAGCGATTTATCACTCGCGCGCGAGCAGTGTTTATCGTGGTTAAAACAGGAATATTCGCCATAAACGCTACGACTCTGCTCCTTGATGTCGCGCGTGGCGCGGCCATTGCCGTATGCGCCACGCTGGCTGCACGTGCGCTGATCGCCATCGCTACGCCGCGCTGGGTGACAGCAACCCTGGTGGCATGGGTCGTCGTACCTGCGTTGGCGGTCGCATATGTCTGGGCCGCATTTCCGTTTGATGGTCTGCATCAACCCTGGTGCGCGAATGTCCTCCACATTATTTTGAGTGCAGGGCGATTAGCTCCCATCGCTCTGGTTATCGTTGCCTGCGTGCCGCCGCCGCCACTTGATGCCATGGCATATCATTGCCTGCGACTGACAAGGGCAGGACATGGATTTCTTTTTACTCTACGCTTCTGGAGCGCTGGTCCCGGTCGATGTTGGCTGGTGGCGAGCGCGCTGATTTTTCCGCTCGCATTCGCTGAATTCGAAATCGGTTCACGACTCAACACCGGCAGTTGGGCCGTGCGTTTGTTCGATGCGCAGGCGGGTGGTCAATTCTTGTCGACCACCTTGATGCAAGCTGCGCCCGGCGTGATGGTCCAACTCGCGATGTTGGCGCTGGCGTGGTGGCTTATGCGGGGACGCGGAATCATCGGTGCACCACATCCGCAGCTCACCAATCCGCCGTGGCTGCGCATCGTCGCTTGGTTGACGCTCGCCGGTGGCAGCGTTGCCTTGGTGCTATTTCCACTGACGACTTTGGTCATCCAAGCCAGCAACGGATTCGCGGTAGCGTTCGCTCAAGCCGGTAATTTACGCACTGAAATCGCCGCCAGTCTCTTGTTCGCTGCCACCACTGCCGGTTGCGCGTGGTTGGTTGCCGGGCTGGTTGACGTGCGTCCATCAACGTCTGGCATCCGACGCCTATTCAGCGCTGCCGTCTTAATTCCCGGTCTCTGCGGTTCGCTGGTGATCGGCCTGGTCGTCCTTGCGTGCTGTCAGTTACCGCTGCTGCGTCCGTTGGCCAACAGCCCGCTACCGATTCTCGCCGCGCTCGTCGCACTGGTTCTGCCCTATGCGCTGGTATTGCGGTGGATGAGCCGAGCGCCGAGCGCCAACGCGGCTTGGCACCAAGCCACGCTGCTTGACGCCGGGGCGCCAAACCATCGTCAGGCGGCGCGAAATATTCGCTGGTCGCTGGTTGGGCAGCGACGGTGGTGGGCAGTGATACTGCTGTTTATGTGGGCATATTGCGATCTGGCAGCATCTGCCATTCTCCACCCCGTGGACATGACCCCGGTACTCGTCCGGCTCTATAACTTCATGCATTACGGACAGAGCACCGCGTTGTCAGTGCAGCTGACGATGACACTGCTCGCGCCGTTGGTCGTCATCACGCTCGCCTACTTGGTATTGCGCTTGCCGCCGTGGCATCGGCTGCGCGTGAGCAGCATGATGTCAGAATCGTTGCGCGATGTCTGAGCTTCTCTTCACTCTTGATAATGTGTCGATCACCGGACGTGCGACAGCGCGGCTTGAGCACCTATCGCTGAACCTATCACGTGGCATCACCGCCATTATCGGTGCATCCGGCGCGGGGAAAACAACCTTATGTAATCTGCTGGTTGGTTTCGAAACGCCCAGCAGTGGACGAGTGATTTCACATTGGAAAAAACAGTCAAATCAACCAGCCTCCGATCGTCTGCCGCTCTACTGGTCGCCGGATGGCGGTCTGTGGCCGCACCTGAATGTCGCCGCGCACCTCGCTGCGGTGATGCCAACGAGCGCCAAACAACACGCCAACGACCTCCTGAAAAAATTCGCGCTTGAGCACTGCGTCAACGCCCTACCGGCACAATTATCTGCTGGCGAACGTGAACGTCTGGGCGTCGCGCGCGCCATCGCTAGTGAGGCTCGGGTGCTGGTACTTGATGAACCATTCGCGCACGTCGATGGCGTGGCGGCAGCGGACTATTGGCACACTTTACTGTCGCTGGTGCAGGCCAATGACAGCTCACTTATATACACCACGCATGCGCCCGAACGCGTCATTGGCTACGCGCAGACCGTCATTTGTTTACGCGATGGTCGCTTACTCCATCACGGTGCCGTTGATGAACTTTATCACCGTCCACCGACGATCGAAGCCGCGACCTGCCTGGGAGCAACCAATTGGCTGTCAGCAAATGATCGAGCCACATGGTTTTCTGATAGCGATGCGAACGAATGTGTACGACCCGAACGCATCATCATCGAACCGCTGAGCACTGGTGACTCAGTCGTGCAAACAGCGCAGTTCAACGGTCATCTCGCCAGCGTTGAGGTGCTGCGCGACGACGGAAAACGCCGCACGTTTCTGCATCGTCCAAGCCGCCCGCTGCTTGTTGGCGAGCGCGTGAGCGTC
>JANMYZ010000543.1:0-8880 GCA_031382605.1 Planctomycetota bacterium
GGCGGCAACTTGTGCGGCCCCGCCGATGGCGTGCAGATAAACGCAGCCGTATTTCACGCAGCCGTCGAGGGTCTTCGGCCCCATGCCGCCTTTGCCGATCACCGCACGAATGCCGTGATCGCGCATGACCTCCCATTGATAGGGTTCTTCACGTGACGAGGTCGTTGGGCCAGCGCCTTTGCAAACCCATTTATCGCCTTCTTTCACCATCACCGGGCCGCAGTGATAGATGATCTGACCGGCAAGATCGACCGGCGGTTTTTCGCCGTGATGCAAACGGTGATGAACCGCATCGCGTCCGGTGTAGAGTCGCCCGGTGATCTCGACGGTGTCGCCGACTTTGAGTGAACGCGTGAGCGCTTCAGAAAGCGGCGTGGTGAGCGAAATAAGTGCCATAGAAACCTCAGTAAATCCAATGAGTAATGTTGCCATCAGCAGCAAGGTCCACACCTTGTCGCCGGAACGCCCAGCACATGTAGCTGATCGACACAAAAAATGACGCCGGTACGCGGTTGAGTTTGCCGACTTTGCAGCCGAGCAGGGTGGTCTTGCCGCCGAATCCCATCGGGCCGATGCCGGATTGATTGGCCTTGGCGACCACGGTTTTTTCCAGTTCGGCAAGCACCGGATCGGGATTGGCGTCATCAAGGGTCCGCAGCAGTTGCGCTTTGCCGCAGGCCATGCCGCTAACGCGGTCACCGCCGATGCCGACGCCAAGAATGCCTGGGCCGCAGCCTTGACCCTGCGCTTGCAGCACGCAATCCAAGATGGCGTTTTCGACGCCCTTTAGATCGCGGCCACCAAATTGCGGATTGGGTAGGGTGTAAGTCGCGCCGACGTTTTCACAGCCACCGCCCTTGAGCATCAGTTTCACTTCGACGTGGTCTTTGCGCCATTGGTGAAAGTGAAAATCTGGCGCGCCTGGCCCGACGTTATTCCCACTGTTTTTACCAGTGATGCTGTCGACCGAGTTCTGTCGTAGGTAGCCTTTGGTGGTCGCCTCTTTCACCGCTTCAATGAAGGTTTCTTCAAATGAAATCTGGTCGTAACCAACCGGCGTGTGGACGTAAACCAGAATCGATCCGGTGTCTTGGCAGAGCGGCTGACTTTTGCTTTTTGCTAAACCAATATTGCAGTCAATCACGTCGAGCGCGTAGGCGGCGTTGGTGCCGACCTCTTCAACTTTTCGCCCGGCATCGACCGCCGTCACCACATCGCGTGGCAACACGGTGGAGGTCATGCGGATGAGTTCGACAAGAGACGCTTGCAGCACGGTAGTGGTAGCGATGGACATGGCACGACCTCGGGTGAGCGGAGCATGGTGGTCGCGTGGTGTGACGTGCAACTCAGTCCTAGCGGCGGCTCTGCGTTCTGTCGCTGCGTTGAGATCCCGTCACGGCTCAGTATTTTTTTCCCACCCAGCGTTTTGCGCCGGCTTGAACGTCGAGGGCAATGCGGGCGCCGGCGGCGCGCGCGAGCCACGATTTGGCCGCTGCGTGATCGGCGTTGATCATGCTGATCACTAGCGCATCGATGTGGCGGCGATCGTTGTTTTCGCTGTCGATAACCGGGAATATGTAGGATTGATCCTCTTTCGAGACGCTTGGAATGGCGGCGATTAAGCCATCGTCCAGCACCACCACATGACCTTCCTGAAACAATGCTTTGATCGCTGTCCAACGCTGGCGACGAGATTCCAGGTGGCGTGGGAAAATATGTTGATCACGCACCATTGTTCCGCTCAACCAGGTGGCGACTTTCTCCATTTCTGGAGTGCTGGTCGTCAAAGCGAGTTCTTCCGGTCGGCGGATATTGCCATGCACTTGGTCTTCAATGTACCAGGCGACCAAATCCATATTCTCGCGCGGTAAACCACGAGGTTCGCCGCAGCCGCAGAGTAGGAGCGCGAGCAAGACCAGGGTCATGTCCAATGTCCGATGTCCAATGTCCGATGTCATACTGTGTCCAGTGTCTTCTTGCCTTCGACATCGGACATCGGACGTCGGACATCGGACATAACCTCAGCCAAACGCGCGATCAGCGCAGCATGGTCTGGACGTTTGGAGTAGACCACACCTGGGCAATAGCCGGTGGGGGAATTAAAGCGCAGATTACTCCCTGATAAATCCGTCGTGGTCCCGCCAACCGCTTGCAAAACGGCGGCCGGTGCTGCGGCATCCCACTCTGCCAATGCGCGTGGGTGGACATAAAGTCCGGCGTGACCGCTGATCATGCGCCACACTTTGACGCCGACGGAGGTGGCATTGAGCGAGCGAAATTCTGGCAATGCGCTGACGACTTTGGCGACCGCTGTTTGATTGCGTTTACTCAGGCTGGTGATCAGCACGTCAGCGTTGGCGTGATCGATACTCAGCGGGCGTTGCCCTTGCGCGTCCAGAATCCACGCGCCGTGACCGGGGACGCCGACCAAGCACACGCCCTCCGCCGGAAGATCGAGTATTCCTAGTGCTAAGTTGCCGTTGATGGCGAGCGCGACTTGTACCGCCCATTCACCAGAGCCGCTCACATAATCGCGGGTCCCATCGATCGGATCGATGATCCACAAACGTGAGTTACCGAGACGATCGGCTGCGGCATCGGCGACTTCTTCGCTCAGGATCGCATCCAGCGGAAAAGCCAAGGTCAGATGATGACGGACGATCGCATCGGCGGCCAAATCCCCAGGCGTGACGGGCGAACCGTCGGCCTTCTTGGTGGCCTCGACGCTGCCCTGCATCTGCAAGGCGGTGGCTCCGGCCTCGCGGGCAGCACGGATGGCGATGGCGACTTCATGGGCGAGGGGATGTGCTTGCACGTCGAGCATCGTGGTGGTGAGCGCGATGAGGCCAGTGGTGATGTGCTCGCTCACAGACTCGCGTTTCCCCCAGGGGATTCAGCAAGGGAAGGTGACACGCGCTTGGATCACGATGTCCAACGTGCCATCACGATGTGGCCAAACGAAGCGGCGTTGATACGAACGAACTTGAGGTTTGATGTGCACATGAAGAGCCATGGTATTCTCTTCGCCTCTTCAGCACGGAGCTGTTTCCGCACGGCGGGTGTCGGATTGGCCATCGCCGGCGGCAGTCTGTGGGCGCAAGAAGTGTCGCCCTCGGTATCGCCTGCTCTTGCCCCGGCGCAAACCGTGGCCGAAGAAATTCATCTGGAAGCGCATGGATTCGTCAGCTTTGGTTATCTGCGCACGTGGGATAACAATGTGTATGCCAACGACACCATAGACGGCACCAGTGAGTTCAATGAAGCGGCGCTGAATGCCATTGCTCGACCCTGGGAACGTATTCGCGTTGGCGCGCAATTATTCATGCGTGACCTGGGTCGCTACGACAATGGCCGGGTTGAAATCGATTGGGCCTACGTTGATTTTCAGGCGCACGCTTTGTGCGATGTGCAGTTTGGACGGGTGAAAATTCCGTTGGGATTTTATAACGAAATACAAGACGTCGATGCGGCCCGCACAGCGGTGTTCTTGCCGCAATCAGTTTATCCCAATCGTCTACGCGAATTATTGGTGTCGGTTGATGGCGGTAAGGTGTCGGGGCGAGTCGTTCTTGGTCAGCCGGGAGCACTTTCGTACACGGTGTTTGGCGGCACGAAACAGTTCTCTGAAAACGGTG
Source organism: Planctomycetota bacterium (assembly GCA_031382605.1). Lineage (GTDB taxonomy): Bacteria > Planctomycetota > UBA11346 > UBA11346 > UBA11346 > BOG-1363. The sequence goes on from JANMYZ010000543.1 coordinate 3,636, forward strand.
CGTACGCCACCTACGTCGGCGAAACCTCGCGCATCGCGGTGACGAACGTCGAGGTAGGTCCGGTATTTGGTGCGATGTTGCAATGGGATACGCCAATTCCAAATCTGGCCGTTCGCATGACGGGGTATCAGAGCAAAGAGATTATCGTCGATGGCACGTCGACTTTCGGCGTGGCGCATTTTGTTACCGATAGTCGCAGTTTTGTCGGATCTCTGGAGTGGGAACCACGGGACTGGACGTTCGCCATGGAATATCTTCACATTGCCACTGAAGGCGACACCACGGTTGGCGCTACGACGCGGCCTTACGAATTCACGTATGACGGCGGCTATGCGAGCGCCACGTGGCACACCACGTCGTGGTTCGAATGTTACGCCGCCAGCGAATACCGTCACAATCAATTGCTCGGCCGTCCGTCGGCTTTTGGTTGGAGTTGGATTGGCGCGCTCAATTTTATGCCGTTACATCACTGGACGGTGAAGGCTGAATATCAGTTTCAAGATAACTCCGTGGCCGTTCAGGCAGCGGATAACCCGCAAGGTGTTGCTTCGCATTGGCATCAGTTAGCGCTCAAAACCACGGTGGATTTCTAATGCGCTGCTCATCGACATTGCTGCTGCTTTTGAGCGCTTTGCTTATCGGTGCCACCGCTGCGGCGCAGGTCGCGGTGGTGAACCCGCGCCTCGTGGACTTGGTTGATCGCGAGAAGCTCAAAAATATTCTTCTTGGTCGCGTCAGCGCCTGGGCTGATGGCAGTCAAATCACGCTGGTGCTCTCTTCCGATCCGGTCAGCCGTGCGGCGATTGAGGAGCTGACCGGCCGTGACTTGGATCGACTCATGCGCGGCTGGAAACGCATCATGTTCGCTGGCAATGGAGCGATGCCCGTCGTGGTCGACAGTAGCGCCGGCGCATTGAAAGAAGTCGGCCAACACCTGGGAGCCATTGCCATCGTTGGGTTATTGGAAGCGCAAGTCGGTGAGCAGGCCAAAGTCGCTTTGCCGCTGCATGAAAAACCGTCGTCGTCACCGTGACGTTGCGTAACAAGGCTCGCTCAACGATAGCGAAAAGGAGAGCCTTGTTGCGTGATGTTGCGTGATGCTGAGGTCTAATCGTCGGTTTTCGCCATGCGAAGGACTTCATCCGGCGTGGTGATGCCTTGCAGGGCTTTGCGCGCGCCGTCCATCGACAAGGTGCTCATGCCGTTGGCGATGGCGGATTTGCGCACCTCGCTGGTGGACGCTTTATTGAACGCGAGATCGCGCAATGCGCGATTCATGGTCATCATTTCAAAGATGCCGCGACGGCCGCGATAGCCGCTGCCCTTACAATTGTCGCAGCCTTTGCCGCGCTTGAATTGTTGGTTGGCAAGCTGCTCTGGGCGTAGCTTGAGCATGTCCAGCTGACGCTGTTCTGGCTGGAATGGTTCCAGGCATTTTGGGCAGTTGGTGCGGATCAGACGCTGGGCCAACACCGCTTGAATCGAAGTGGCGACCAGAAATGGCGGCACGCCCATATCGATCAGACGAGTCAGCGCGCTCGGCGCGTCGTTGGTGTGCAGCGTGCTGAACACCAAGTGACCAGTCAGCGATGCTTGAATGGCAACCTGAGCGGTTTCCGCGTCACGAATTTCACCGACCAGAATGACGTTAGGTGCCTGACGCAACATGGCGCGCAAAATGCGCGGGAAATTCATGTTAATCTTGTGATTCACCTGGCATTGGTTGATGCCGTCCAGGTGGTATTCGACCGGATCTTCGGCGGTAATAATTTTACGGTCGATGGTATTGAGGGTGTTAAGCGTGGCGTACAGCGTGGTGGTTTTTCCCGAACCAGTCGGGCCGGTAACCAAGATGATGCCGCTGGGTCGTTTGATCAGCGCGGAGAATGTTTTGTAGTCGGTGGGATCGAAACCCATGTCGTCGAGCGACAGCTTCAAGTTGGCGTTGTCGAGCAAACGCATAACCACTGATTCGCCGTGGACTGACGGCAATGATGAAACGCGCAGATCGAGCGGTTTCTCGCCGATCTTGACCTTGATGCGTCCGTCCTGCGGTTTGCGTTTTTCTTCGATCATCATGCCAGCCATGATTTTCAACCGCTGGATGACCGGGCCCTGCAAACGCTTGGGCGCAGGGTCCATGGTAAAACAAACGCCATCGATGCGATAACGGATCCGCAGGTGATCATCCATCGGTTCGATGTGGATGTCCGATGCGCGGTTGGTCAGCGCATTGGTGATAATCTGCTGCACAAATTTGACGATCAGCGCGTCGTCTTCGCCACCGGATTCTTCGCTCTTGGCGCGGTATTGAATGTCTTGCGACATTTCGCCAAGCATTTGATCGAGCTTGGTCTCGCTCATGCCCCAGGCTTTTTCGATCGCCGCTTTGATTTGGCGTTCGCTGGCTACCGCGACTTCGATCGCCAGTGAGGTCGAAAAGCGCAGGGTGTCGACCACTTCAAGATCGAGCGGATTCGCCATCGCGACCGCGAGGGTACGGCCGTTCAGTCCAACCGGAAAGACGAGTTTTTCACGGGCCAATTCATGCGGAATCATTTCGATGATTTTGCGCGGCACTTCCATCGATTCGAGGTCGTAAAAGCGCATATCAAATTGCTCAGCCAGGGCGCGAGCAACGTCTTCAGCGGAACACGCCTGGGCTTCGACCAACAAGTGGCCGATCATGCGTTTATCGCCGGCGTTTTGTTTGCTTAACGCCGCTTTAATCTGGATGTCGGTGACCGACTCCATCTCCAGCAGGATCTCTCCCAAGAACTTACGCATGCTCGTCTCCGTGGCCGTGAGCGGGTGTCGCACTATGGCTTACATCGCCTCGCTGACATCGGCGTGCTCGCTGGAGGAGCGGGAACTGTACCACTCATTCATCAATCGAGCGGAGTCAGTCGGTCAAAATAAACCTAGCCAAGATGGAGCCATTCTCAGGGGTCGTTTCGCTGCGCCTTTTCCGCGCCTTTTCTCGCGCCTTTTCTGGCATGGAGTTTTCAATGAGGTTCTGGCGAAAGGTCTTCGGACATCTTTGGGTGTCGGCTTGTGTGCCAGTCGCATTTCGCACGCTGCCAGAATGACGGCAGCATTCTGGTCTTTGATCAACACGGCGGGCCTGGCGACTTTGGATCGTGGCCCGCGTCCTGGGATTGCTGACGCGGCGACGATTCGGCGGTTGCTGGCGGTCACGGTGCGTGGTTTGACGGAAAAGCGCCGTGATGCGGCGCGCGCTTTAGCCTTGTTGTGGCACGATCACTTCGACGACGCCCATCAGCTGTGCCAAGCGCACGAAGGCCACGCGGACTGTGATTATGTGCATGCTTTGTTGCATCGCCGCGAGGGGGATTTCGCTAACGCCAAGTATTGGTTCGGTGAAGTGGGAGCGCATCCGCTTGACCTTCCGCTGGCGCAGGCCGCACAAGCGTTGGGACGAGCGGATCTGCTGGAGCGCGGCCGCTGGCGACCGGCGGCGATGGTCGACGCGTGTGCCCTGGCGCTGCGTGGCGATCAGGTGGCGTGTTCGTCTTTAATGCAGCTCCAGGCCGTAGAATTCCATGCGCTGGGCGAACATTTGGTCGCGCGCTGATGGCGGTGTCAGAGGCAGCAAGTGCCCTGGCTGACAAAGGCCTTTCCTTGAACGCAGTGATCCTAGCATGCCGCGATCGCTCGCCGGCTTCCGCTACCGAACGATGCTATGTCGCCAAGAACCACCGCTTCGCCCTCCACCGCCAGCTCGACGTCCGCTCGTCGCTCTGTGAACGTTGTTTCCGTTGAGCATTCGGCTCCGGCACCACGTCCAACGAATGAACCTGCGGGACCACCAAGACCCATGAACCCAGCAAATTTTCCGACTCCAACTTTACCAGACGATCTGCGTGCGCAGGGCGTGTTCATCAATCTTGAAGGTGATTACACCTACCTCACTGACGGTTATTACCGCAGTATGGAGGCAGAACACGAAGGACAGATCGCCTATCCCAGCCCCCAAGCGGCGATTGATGCGTACGTCGTGCCGTTGGCTTTGTCGAAAGCCAAAGCGGCGGGAATCTCCATTCCGCAATGGGAAATTGCCAACGATCAAGCGGTCACCATCGATCCACCATTTGTCGCCTACCCGATTAATCCGTTTCAAGATGAAGGCATTGTCATCGCCGACAACGCCAGTCTGAGCGATGCGTTCAAATCATTGACCATGTCGAATAAATATGCCGTGGTCTGTCAGCACATGCCGCCCGATAGTCGCATCGACACCTTGCGCTTGGTGCTGGGAAAATGTTTGAAGCCAGAATACGCGGCCTTGGCTGAATTACTGTGGCGCACCTTTCATATACCCTTGGCGCGGGTGAAGGTCATCGTTACGGAGCGTCAGCATTTGTTCAGCGCGATTCAGCCGCTGAAGCGCGAAGAATTAACTCAAAACGAAAAAGCGATCATTAAAGAAGCGGGTCTGTGGCGCGCTTAATTTTAGTGAAATAGATCCGAACAGTCGGATCTGTTGGTTTGCAGAATTTCCCCTCTTGGACGAGATGACCATGGCCAGATTGGCGATTTTTACTGAGCGTTACACCATTCGGCGCGCCGTTGAATTAACGGCCTTGACCAACTTCCGCATCGCTGCGGCGAAGCTTGGCCATGACTGTGATTTTTTATTCCGCTCAGAAATCATGAACATCCCGCGCTACGACGGACTGTTGATTCGCGCGCTGACCGATCCTTTGAACACCAGTTACGTCGCCGCCCGTTTGGCCGAAGTTCACGGCTTGCGCGTGATCGATGAGCCAGATTCGATCATGGTGTGCTGCGACAAAGTGAACATGTACCAGCATCTGATGCGCGCTGACGTGCCGATTCCGGATACCTGTTTTCTGACGGATGATGAAGTAACGGTCGAGCAGGCGCGCGAATTATTTGAGATCTATGGTCGTCCGTTGGTGCTCAAGGCGCCGAACTCATCGTTCAGTGCTTACGTCGAAAAAGTTCATGACGAAGCCAACTTCGTGAAAGTCGGCAAGCGCTTTTTGCGCCCAGTCGCTGCCGTCGCGCTGCAGAGCTGCCTGGATCTTCTCAACCGTCTCGAAGCCAAAGCACGCCGCCAATCTTGGCTGCAAGGCCCCCGTCAATTCCGACGGTCCGGCGCTCTCGGCCATCGACGCCAGCACGGATGTGGCCAGTGCCCCCTTCTCGCTGAGGCGTGCGATCAACTCCGGTATTTTGGCACTCGGTAGATAGACATCGG
>JANMYZ010000547.1:0-4384 GCA_031382605.1 Planctomycetota bacterium
CTGACCACCATCGCGATGTTTGTTCCGATTATGGTGATCGAAAATCCCTGGATCCGCGTGCTGATCATGTCGATTGGCGAACCCATCATTTGGTGCCTGCTCGGCAGCTTGGCGGTTGCGTTGATTCTGGTGCCAATGGTATTCCCGTGGCTGTACCGAAGTGGGCTTTCTGGCAGTCATGGTCGTTCACGCGGACACGCCCGCTGGTTGATGGCATGCGAACGAGGCTATGGCCGTATGTTGGCCTGGCTCCTTTTGCGCCCACTGATGGGCGTGCTGCTAGTCATGGGCATCACCATCCCAGGGATACTCGGATATATTTTGCTCAACGATGTCCCTTCCACCGATCAAGAAGATAATCGCTACCTTGGCATGCGCGTGCGCATCCGTGGCAATCCGACTGCGGCTCAACTCAAGGACGATTTTGCCGAATGGCAGCGCACTCTGGCCCAACATCAGCGCGAACTGGCAATCACCTCGGTGATCTGCGATTGGCGCATGGACTACGGTTCTCTCGATTTGTATTTAGATCCCATTGATCCCAAACGACGTCATGAAAATACCATTGAGTCAGAAGTGATCAGTCTGCTGAAACCCACGTTGTACATTGCGCTTGATGCTCATCTGCAGCGTGCGAGTTCCGAAGCCGTAAAATTGCCGGACAGCACAAAAAAAGACGAGAAGAAAGACGAGAAGAAAGAAGCCAAAAAAGACACCAGAGTCACCAGTGCTCGTAAAGACGGGCCAAGGGGAAAAGGCGGCAGCTCGCGCGGTAGCGGCGGTTGGGGTTCATCCAGTCGACTTTCATTTCGCTTATCTGCGCCAAATGAAGAGGCCATTGATCATGCCTGGGAAAAACTGCGGCCCGTACTTGCCGAAGTCGAAGGCGTCACCAATCCAGGGCCGCTCACCGAACCTCCACCCACCGAAACCGAACTGGTGCTGACGCGAAACGCGGAAGAACGCGGCTGGCGCGCCGATCAATTAGCGAGTCAGGTCGCGCGCTTCGGTGGCACCCGCCAATTACTCACCATGCCCGATGGTTGGGGGCTGTCGGTCGGCCCACTGGAAAGCCAACCGCGCACGCTGCCACGACTGCTGGGCGTCGATGTGCGTCAATCAAATGGTGATCAGGATCGTTTGGAAAACCTGGTCGAGCGCCGCGAAGCCGCGACCCAAAGTGAAATTCGTCGTCGCGATGGACTCAGCCAACGCGAGCTTTGGATGCAGGTCGAACCCGCGCATTACGGTGAAGTACGCGACCATCTGTCCGATTATCTGAAACGTGCTGACGTCCCACCAGCGACGCAAATCGCTTTGAGTTGGTGGGATGAACGGAGCCAAAGCCAAGGACGGCAAATGACCATCGCCATGGTTTTGGCTGCCGTGATCATCTATCTTTTAATGGGCATTCTTTACGAATCGGTGCTCGCGCCATTGGCGTTGATGATCACGGTCCCACTGGTTTACGTTTTTGTTCAAGCGGCTTTTAAACTTACCGGACTGCCCTTAGACAAAATGGTTGAGGTCGGTTCGTTCCTACTGATTGGCGTGATCGTCAATCATGGCGTCGTGCTGATCGATCGCATCGGTGCGTCGGTGCCGATGCAGCGCTTGGCGCGAACCAATCGACGTGTGCCATTGCTGGCCATCGCCGCTGGAGCACGCCGACGATTCACGCCGGTGGTGCTCACCAGCTTGGTCACCATTGCGGGTTCATTTCCGATGATCTTTGGCAACGGGCGATTCAATGGCGATTCCGTCGCTGGATTGGGCGCATCCTTGGCGATCGGCATGACCTGCGGAATGGTCTTCACCCTCTTGGTCGTGCCGCTGATCTATCGTTGGCTCGCGGCACTCCGCTTCGGCCTGTTGCGGCTGTGGCAAGCTTGCTCGGGCTGAATCTATGCCGACAACACCAATCATGTGTACACGTACGATTATCGTGACGACCACCGCTGCGCCCCATCGCGTGTTTCAGTGTTTCTCTGGTTCTGCCAAGCCGTCGCGCGGTTGGTCTTTGCTCACTCCATCTCTCATCGCTCTGCTGTTGGTGACGTCGAACTTCGGCTTCGCCGCAGAAGCTTCCGAAGAGTACCCGCCAAAAATACCTAAGCCGATTGCCAGCACCAGTCATTGGCTCACGCCGTTGATTCTTTCCGCACGCGAACAAGCATTAACTCAACCGCAAGTGCTACGCGCTGAGCGCGAAGTCAAACGCAGTGAATTAGCGCGCTATCAAGTTTTTGCACGGTGGAATCCCGACCTGACTTTGGGTACCAACTTTGACGAAAATCGCCAATTATCGACCAGCTCGGTCGACGGTTTTGGTGTTGTGGTTGGTCAGAATGCCACCGTCAACGCGGCGCTCGCCAATACGTTTTCCACCGGCACCACCGTGCGTTTGCAGGCGGTTTCCCAGCAAACCCAAACCACCAGCGCCTCATCGCTGAACCCGGAATTCTATAATAGCACGGTGCAGTTCATCATGTCGCAGGCGCTGTTGCAGGGTGGTCAACATCAGGCAAATACCGTCGATCTGCAAAACACTATCGACCAAACCGACAGCGCGCGCGACACCCGCGACGAAATCGTTGAAGCGCAGTTATTATCGTTGAGCGAACAATGGATCGATCTCGCCCAACGCGGTATCGAGCTTGATCTGCGACGCTCGCATCTGGCGCTGACGCGGCGATATCTGACCTTTGCCGAAGAACGCTCCCGTTTAGGTCTTGGCCGCGAACTGGATGCTTTTTCACTGCGGCGGGACGTTGCCGCCGACGAAGCCGCCATCGGCGTGGCTGAACGTGCGATTGCCGCCATCAAAGAGCGCCTCACCGTTGATTGGCCAAATCTCACTTTGCCAGACGGCGCAACCTTGCGCCAAACTGAAAGCCCCAGCACGCCACCGGCGATCAGCTTCGTCAGCACTCGCCTTGGCAGAACGTCACTGCGGCAAGTCAACACCAGCGCGCGCACGCTGACGGTGGCGCGCAGTAACAGCCTTGATCGACTCGACCTCAGCGGTTCGGTCGGTAAAAATGGTACTGATCCGACGCTCAACGGCAGTTGGTCAGAAATTAGCGATCCGGAAACCTATCGCTGGGCCATTGGCCTTAACTATACGCACCGCTTCGGTAGCGACGTTGAACGCGTTGAACTCCATCGCGCGACTTTGGCGCTGGATCAAACGCGACTTCAAGGCCAAGCGGATGAACGGACGTGGCGCACGCAGACGCTGACCTTGCGCTTGGCGCTCGACGATTCGCGTGCCCGCGTCAAAGATCTTGAACGAGTCTATGATGCGTACCGCGAAGAATTCCGCCTGACCAAAGCGCAAGCCGACGCCGGCCTGATCGCCATGCGCGACTTGATCAGCGTCGACAATCAACTGAACGCCGCGCTGGTGCAAGTCGTTCAAGCCCACCTGGATACCTTACGCGCTGAAGTGCGACTGCGTGCCCATGAAGACCGTTTGTTGGAGTTGTTGCCTAAATGAAAACGTTATCCCTTGATGTGTGTGAAATGAAAAACAAAAGTGGCGATTATCACGGAAAAGAGACACTCCTCGGCGCAAGACCGCGAGCCCCGCGCACGAGTTTGTTCGCGCTGTCTTTAACATTAAGCGCCTTGGTCATGACTGGCTGCGGCGCGAATCCAGCAACGGATGAGAAAAAATCGGCCGGCCCATCGGTCACCACCTCGATGCCGATTCGAATTGCCAAAGCTGGGCCGGGCAAAGTGACCGAGACGCTCGCCGTGCAGGGACGCCTGGAAGTTTGGCAACGCGTCATTCTCAGTCCGATGGTGTCTGGTGTGGTTCGCGAAGTTCCGGTGTTGTCGAACCAAACCGTCGCCAAAGGTGACGCGATTTTGCGTTTACAGGCGCCACTCGCCGACAGCGAAGCGACGCTGAAAGCGCAAGCAAAGCTGGAGCGCTCGCGCCGAGACCTCGATCGGCGGCTGAAATTGCGCGACATTGCCCCAGAAACGATCAGCGTCGCTGATCTTGATACCGCCAAAGATTCAGTCAAAGACGCTGAACTTGATGTTGAGCTCTATCGCCGTCGTGAAGAAAATCGCACGCTGACGGCGCCTTTTGCCGGCGTCTTGCTGATGCCGCCGTCGACCTCGCCAGCCAATACGCAGACGGTGATCGTCGGGCAGCAAATTGGCGAAGGGAATCAAATCGCTGAGTTGCTGGATATGAGTCGCTTCCGTCTGACCTTGGATTTGCCCGAACCAAATCTGCGGCGCCTGGCCATTGGCCAAACGGTGACCATCACCGCGATTGCTGATAGCGTCAAAGCCGATGGAAAAATCGCCAAGCTGCCAGAAGCCATCGATCCGACCAAGGGCAGTGGGCGGGTGATTGTCGACATCA
>JANMYZ010000415.1:0-5205 GCA_031382605.1 Planctomycetota bacterium
TTTCTGCCCGAAAAATGCGGCTCGTGCAGCCACAGTCGGCCGCAGGCTGCTGTGCGTCACTGATGACACCATGGAGCACACAGATGCACGTGAACCTGGACTTGCGAGGCGGTGACGAGATCCACTGGAATAGATTCGCGCCCCATGGCCATACCCCCTCGCTCCGCTGCCCGTCGTCCGTCCGCTTCCGCTGCGCGCACGGCCAGCACTCCAGCGAAAGGTCCAGGGCGCGCGACGCCCGCGATCGCAAAAAGCGACCGGACATCCACCGCCCCAAAGCCAGCAGCTGGCAACGCCTCGGGCACCAGCGGAAGCGCGCGAATACCCAGTCGTCAGCCTCAACAACGTGGTGGTATGGGCTTCGGTTTTTATGCCGTCGCCATCCTGGCGGTTTTAATACTGGTCGCGGCTTTGGCCGTCGGGCCCGTGCGACGGAGCATGGCCTTGGCGACCCTCGACGGATTAAAATCCACTGGCACTAGTCCTGAGGCGATTGCCGCCGCCGATGCTTTTCTTGATCTCGCTGGTGGACAGCTCAGCCATATCAGCGCCGCGATTTACGGTGATCGAGGGCCGGTCGAAGCGCAAGTGTACCTCGCGAAGAAAACTAAGTTGTTCTCGTCGCTGGTGCAAATCGCCGACCGTCCGCTTACCGGTGAGGCCGCCAATCGCGCCACCGCTACTCTGGCGCAGCGCATCTTGGCGGTCCAAGCTGCTGCGGATATTTTCGATGGCGACAAAAACGCCAAAGACCAGCTACCAGACAACCTCTCCACCTGGGCCAAAGATGGTGCTGGCTCGCGCGAACTCTCACTCGCATCAATGGCTTTAATGGTCAAAGCCAAAAGCAAAAATTGCAGCGAGATTCTTCATCACGTAGCGATGGATAAAAATGCTGATCCCCTGCGCGTGGCTGCCGCCATGGATGGCCTCACCGAACTTACTGACACCAGCAATCTCGGTTTCCTTATTGGCCTACTCTCTGGACCGTCGAGCGACTTGGCGATTGAGCGGCCATTGCTGTCGAAGCGCATGATTGCTTTAGCCTCGCCCGATCACCTGCCACGTTTAATGGAATTATTTGATCACCCCAAAGATTCCATCCGCGCCGTGGTAATCGAATCGCTGGGCGGACCAAATATGCGCATGGGCGATAGCCGCGCTGAATTGCTGAAACGCGAAACCCTGGGCAAAGCCATCACGCCGAAACTAACGGCCACCACCCCGCCGCTTGAACTTGCGGCGGCAATCAAAGCGGTGCGCGGCCTGCGCTTATTCGGCGCACGCGACGCCATGCTTGAACTCGCCAAAGGTATTGATGAGCGCAAACTTGATGGAATCGACACCGCTTTTATGGCTGAAATTCTTGGCAAATCTTTGATCTGCAATTTGCCCGAACCAGAAATGACCAAAGACGGCAAGCGCAACCCTGACGACGACATCGCCCTGTCACTCCGCCAGATGAGCATTGACCTGATTGTTAAACTCACCGCTGGAATCAATGATCCCGCGTTGTCACCGGTAGCGGTTTTGGCCGTCAGTCACATTCGCGACCGTTCTTATGTATGCTTGCGCGACACCATCGATCAGCTTGCCGCCCACGGAGACGACGCCACCTGTATGACCGCACTGATCACCATCGTCGACAAAACTTTCGGACGTGACGATGTGGTGAAAACCTGCGGACATTCCAAAGAAAAATGGCTGAAATTCCTGGCCGCTGATCGGCCACGTTTAGAACGCATCACAGGCATCGCCGAGTGGATTGCCATCAATGGCCAGTACCAACGCATCAGCGACGGCAAAGTGCGTCTCGCCACCAGCCGCGACTACCTGAACATCGCGTACGCGGATCTCACCGCGATGGTCAACGAACCCAAGTTTGTCCCGCCTCTGGGTCTGACTCGTCAACGTGTCGACGGCATTGTTCAAGACACCAATATGCTGGGAAAAAATGTGAAATCTGCTTGGTCCGGCGCGTTGGAATAGTGCTTGGAGAAGCTACGAGCTTCGAGCTTCGAGCTTCGAGCTTCGAGCTTCGAGCTCCGAGCTCCGAGCTTCGAGCTCCGAGCTGCCTTAACTTGTAGCTCGTAGCTTGTAGCTCGCAGCTAACTTGTGTCTCGTAGCTTGTAGCTCGCAGCTAACTTGTGTCTCGTAGCTTGTAGCTCGCAGCTAGCCTGTAGCTCGTAGCGGGCGAGACCTCGAATAGCCAAGACCTTCTTGCGCATTCTCGTAGTTGTGAGGTATGCCTCACGCCGAGGATAACTCCATGTTTAGGTTTCGCCGACTGACGACGCTGTTAACGATGTCCTATGTGATCATGGCCGCAGTGCCGATGACATTGAATTTGTCGCTCTCAAGCCATTCCGCGCTGACAAGCCACGAGCATAAATCCGGCAACGATCTTGCTCTCATCGCTGATTCTTCGCTTGATATGATTTATCGTAATTTGTTTGAGCGATACGGAGACGTCCAAGCCTTTGCCATGAATCCCTCAGCCGTGGCGATGGACGCCGCAAACCTGACCTCGATTACAAATGCCTACACCGATCTCTATGACTTCTATGACTTGATGATTATTACCGATAGCGCAGGCCGCATTGTGGCGACCAATTCAGTAGACTTTAACGGTAAGCCACTGCCTGCCGCGCAAGAATTACTTGGTCAATCGTTAGGCACTCAGAAATGGTTCGCAGCAGCGTTGAGCGCTGGCGCGGGAGTCACTAACTACGCTGATGTCGAAGTAAATTCGCTCATTGTCAAAGCATGCGGAAACTCAGGTGAGGCCTTGCGCTTTTCGGCTCCTATTCGACGAGACGGCAAGGTAGTCGGCCTGTGGACCAACTACGCCAGCTGGGAACGAATCGTAAAAGCCATCTGCGAGCAAAGCGTTGCCAGGGTCAAAGATCAAAAAATTGAGCTGACCCTGCTAGATCAACAGGGGCGTATTTTAATTAACGGAAATAGTCCAACTAGATCAATAAATTTAGATGACAATTTGGTGACTATGGGCGTTGAAGCCGCAAAAAACGCTGCTTCTAACCGAACAGCATTGAACCACGGCAATGCCATGAACTACACTCGCGAAATCAATAAAGATACCAACAAAGAGCAACTCAACGGCTGGGCTTGGCGCAAAGAATCACTCGGTTTCCCAGGATATGGCTGGAGCCTGCTTATGCGTCAGGATAAAAAAATTGCTTTGAACGCTCTTTATGACCTCTTTTGGATGGAGGCGATTACCAGCTTGATTGCCATTTTCGGCGCAACAGTGCTTGGGCTGTGGCTTTCACGATCCATCGTTCGTCCAATCCAAGCCATCGAACACGTCATGATTGCCGTAGCGCAAGGTGATCTCACAAAACGAGTCGAACTCATCGGTGGTCAAGAGGTCGGACACCTTGCCACTGCTACCAATCACACCATCGCAAATCTCTGCACCCTGGTTGGACGAATCGCTGAATCTTCTGCCACCTTGTCCGCAGCCGCAGAGGAACTTTCTGCCACCGCTACTCAGTTAGTTGCAACCTCCAACCAAACTGGCACCCAAGCAAATACCTTATCTAGCGCAGCCCAAAATGTTTCAGCGAATATCGCTGCGGTCGCCGCTGGTTCGGAGGAACTTTCTGCCAGCGTCATCGAAGTTGCTGGCAACATGGTCGCGAGCGTGCGCGTTGCTGGTGAAGCTGCGCAACAAACCAAACAAAGCGACAGTCTGGTGGCGAAATTAGGTGCCACATCATTGAAGATTGGCGATGTGGTAAACACCATCAGCGCCATCGCAGAACAAACCAATCTCTTGGCCCTGAATGCCACCATTGAGGCCGCACGGGCAGGGGAAAGTGGCCGTGGCTTCGCTGTCGTAGCTAACGAAGTAAAGAATCTTGCGCAGCAAACTGCCACCGCCACCGGCGACATCCGCGAAAAAATCACTTCCATCCAAAAGGATGTTCAAGGTGTGACCCTGGCGCTCGCCGCCATTTCACAAACCGTGACCAGCCTCGACAGCAGTCAGCAATCGATCTCAGCGGCGATTGAAGAACAATCGGCAACCACCAGCGAAATGACGCGAACGCTGGCTCAAGCAAGCCAAGGCTCTGGTGAAATCGCTACTCAAGTTAGTGGCCTAGCCGAAGCATCCCGCGCCGTGGCCCAGGGTGCCGATAACACCCATCGTGCCGTAGCCCAGCTGACCCAACTCGCCGTCGATATGAAAACTCTCGTCGCCACTATGCGGACATGATTCCGATGTCCGATGTCCGATGTTGCCCGGGTCGCGACGGTTTCCAGCCGCTTGGTCTCAAACGACCACGCCCATGAAAGACATCGGACATCGGACATCGGACATCGGACATCAAAATCAGAGCTGCGGTTCCTTGCCGGTGAGCAGGCGGAACGCTTCGACGTACTTCGCCAACGTGCGGTCGACGACGTCTTTTGGTAGCTCGATGCCTTTGCCATTTTTATCGAATTTTACGGATTCCAGATAGTCGCGCAGGTATTGCTTGTCGAAGGAGTTCTGCGCTACGCCCGGTTGGTATTCTTTCGCTGGCCAGAAACGGCTGCTGTCAGGAGTCAGCACTTCGTCGGCTAAAATCACTTTGCCGCTGGCGTCAGTGCCGAATTCAAATTTGGTGTCGGCAATGATGATGCCCCGAGTTGCGGCGTAATCGCGCGCGGCGCTATAGAGTTTCACCGCTAACGTTTTCACCGTCTCAGCTTTGTCGCCGATGAGCTTCGCCGCTTGATCTGGGTGAATGTTTTCGTCGTGCGCGCCGATTTCGGCTTTGGTGCTTGGCGTGTAAAGTGGACTGGCGAGCTTGCTCGCTTCACCCAGGCCCGCGGGCAAGGGGATATTGCACACGGTTTGGCTCTTCTTGTATTCTTTCAAACCAGAACCGGTGAGGTAACCGCGAACGATCGCCTCTACGGGTAAGATTTTCAGTTTGCGCACCAACATCGCGCGACCTTCGATTTGATCACGATACTGCTGCACGATCGGCGGCATCTGATCGACATTGGCGGTCACCAAATGATGGGGACAAATATCTTTCAAGAGCTCAAACCAGAACATCGATAATTGGGTGAGCACCTTGCCCTTGCCTGGAATGCCGTTCGCCATCACGACGTCGAAAGCACTGATGCGATCGGTCGCGACAAACAGCAGATGCTGATCGCAAGCTTCGTACACGTCGCGAACTTTGC
>JANMYZ010000589.1:0-2554 GCA_031382605.1 Planctomycetota bacterium
GTTCCATCAACCGCTGAGCCGAAATCGGCCCGAGCCCAGGAATCAAAGCAAGTCGCAGCAAAGCATCGGATTCGTTCATAGGGTGCGGGCAGCATGCGACGTGGCCAACTTCGACAAGCCCAGGGAGGAATCGTCGGCACAGGGGTTGCGTAGGTGATGGATAGGCGATGCGAATCCGCCTCGTAGCGACGTGGAACACCACGAGGTGTCCTCTTCCTCATCGCGTCCTGGTTGCGTAACCCGGATTTCGTGAGGTAGAGTTCACCACTTCAGAGCGCCTGTCCCGATTGCTGTTCCCGCTACCAAGGATGTTCCCGTGCCGCTGTGTCTGACCCCACGCATCGAACGCATCGCTCAGGCCGTCACTGGTCGAAGCGAGAGTCTGTTCGCCGCAGATGTTGCACGAGCGCGGGCCGAACTGCGTCAACAACTGGATGGCAAGCGCGTGTTACTGGTCGGCGCTGCGGGATCGATCGGCTCGGCCACGCTGATCGAAATGCTGGCTGTCGCTTAGCCCGCCACGATTGCGGTGCTGGATCCCAACGAAAATAATTTGGCGGAGCTGGTGCGCTCCATCCGCAATCTGCCGCAACCATTTACCGGCGAGCTGATCGTTCAGCCACTCGACTATGGTTCGGCGCTGACTTCCCTCTTCCTCGATCAGCACAAACCTTTCGACACCATTTTTTCTTTCGCCGCACTCAAACATGTGCGCTCTGAGCGCGATACGTTTTCGACTATCCGCATGCTGGAAGTCAACTTACTGAAGGCCGACATCTTTCTGGCCGCGCTGCGGCGACGCAAAGAACATGCTCGCGCACGGATTTTCTTTGTCTCAACCGATAAAGCAGCAAACCCCGTTGGCATCATGGGTGCCTCAAAACGAGCGATGGAATGCTTGTTGTGGGCGCACACGCAATCCAACGACACGCTGTGCGAAGAACTGTCAGGCGATCGCCAGCCGCTCACCAACGTCACCACCGCACGTTTTGCCAACGTCGCGTTCAGCGATGGAAGTCTGCCGTGGGCATTTCTGCAAAGGCTTGAAAAACAGCAGCCTTTAGCTGCCCCGGGCGATATTCGTCGGTATTTGGTCACGCCATCGGAAGCCGGCCAGTTATGTCTGCTCGCCGGATCAGCGACCCCGCACGGCCACGTCGTGGTGCCGCGCCTTGATCCCGCCAAAGACATGGCGTCGTTTGTCGACATCGCCAGCGCGACGCTGAAAGAATTTGGTCTGACGCCGACGCCGTTCACCGATCCCGCATTGGCACTCGCGGCGGTCGGCGCAGAACGCGCACGCGGACATTATCCGGTGCTGATCACCACCTCCGACACCAGCGGCGAAAAAGAAATCGAAGAATTTGTCGCGCGCGGTGAGCAAGAACTTCCGCATCCACGCGGACTCCTTCGCTTGGCAAGCATCGCCGCGCCCAACAGCGTGAACGTGGTTGCGCTCAAACGCCTGCTTCCACTGATCAAACAAGCCGTACACGCGCGCAGCGACGCTGATGTTCCGAGCAAAGCTCTGATCGCCGAAGCGCTCGCCGCCGTCGTTCCTGGATTTATCCATCGCGAAACCGGCAAGAGCCTTGATGGGAAGATGTGATGAGCACGCCTGCCGCTAGCGAATCGCGCGTCACCAACTTGCCCGTCGTTCGACGCGCGCCGCTGCGCATTATTCCGCGACTCGACATCAAAGCGCCGAACCTGGTGAAAGGAATTCGCTTGGAAGGGTTGCGGGTTATTGGTGACCCGGCGGATCATGCTCAGCGCTATTTCGAACAAGGCGCTGATGAGTTAATGTATCAGGACATCGTCGCGAGCTTGTATGGACGTAATTCGTTGACCGAGCTGGTGCGCAAAACCGCCGAGCGCATTTTTATTCCGCTGACCGTTGGCGGTGGTATCCGCTCCGTTGCCGACATCCAAAATCTGCTGCGCGCCGGCGCGGATAAAGTGTGTCTTAACACCGCCGCCGTCGCGCGTCCCGCATTGATTAGCGAAGCGGCGTCAACGTTTGGTTCCCAGTGTATCGTAATCGCGATTGAAACCATTCGTCAAACCAACGGTTCGTGGGAAGCCTTTACTGACAACGGGCGCGAGCACACCGGACTTGATGCTTACGATTGGGCACGGCGAGCGGTCGACCTGGGTGCAGGGGAACTCTTGCTGACCTCGGTCGATCGCGAAGGCACTAAAAAAGGATTCGACGTGGATTTTATCAAGCGTTTGGCCACCACCGTCGGCGTGCCCGTAGTGGCACATGGTGGCGCTAGTTCTGCCGCGCAGGTGGCAGAGGTCGCGGGTTTAGGTGTCGATGGCGTCGCGATCGCCTCGCTGCTGCATTATAAATGGTCCACCATCAGCGAACTGAAACGTGAACTGACCAACGCTGGGGTGGAGGTGCGTCCATGAGCACCCGCGTCACCATCGTCGATTACGGACTCGGCAATCTGCACAGCGTCGCCAACGCGTTGAAACACCTGGGCGCGCAGGTTGATTACGCCGAAGACGGCAAGGCCATTGCCGACGCTGATCGTCTCATTCTTCC
>JANMYZ010000599.1:0-10186 GCA_031382605.1 Planctomycetota bacterium
CGGAATGCCAACAGCGCATCGACTTGTTGACCGCCAAGATTCAGAATCGTCATTGGGTTAATCGCGTGGTCGCGCGTCGTACCGTGCTGGCGATGCTGCAAAGTACGGGCGGCGTTCACGCGGAAACGTGAGCGCTCTCAGTCGATCTTAGGCGTAAGCCAGATCTGACGTTTATTTCTGTGCTCCGGCATCCGGCGTCCGGCGTTTACAGATCACGCGCCGGAAGGAGATCCGCCGTGAGTTTGATCACTGATAATCCATTGTTTGGCCACGATCGTTTGCCTGCGTTCGACCGCGTTCGCGCCGAGCATGTTGAGCCAGCGATACGACATTTGCTGCCAAAAATGGCGAGCGATTTAGCCGAGCTGGAACGCACCATTCAGCCGACCTGGGCAGGTTCGGTCCCGCGCTTAACGGCGCTCGGTGAAGGGCTTGGTTATGCCTGGAGCGTGATCAATCATTTGATGGGCGTCAAAAATAGTTCTGAGCTGCGCGCGGCACATCAAGCGGTGCAACAAGAGGTCGTCACCGCGTTCATGACCTTGGGGCAAAGCGTGCCGATTTATCGTGCGTTGGTGGCGCTGCGTGATGGCGCGCAGTGGCCGCGCTTAGATGAAACGCAGCGGCGGATTGTCACCGCTCAGATTCGTGGCGCGGAACATGCAGGCGTCGGATTGAGCGGCGCCGCGCGCGACCGTTTCCAGGCGATCGAGCTAGAATTAGCGGATTTATCCACGCGTTTCAGCAATCACTTGCTGGATGCGACCAAAGCTTTCGCGCTTGAACTCAGTGATCCTGCCGAGGTCGCAGGCTTGCCCGTTAGTGCAAAACTTGGTGCCGCGCACGCCGCCGCACGAACAGCCAAAACCGAACCCACGGCAGACGCGGCAGAGCGCGGTCCGTGGCGCATCACCTTGGATGGCCCAAGTTACATGCCGTTCATGGAACACGCGACGCGACGGGATCTGCGCGAGAAACTCTATCGTGGTTACGTCACACGAGCATCGTCGGGCGAGCTTGATAATCAGCCGTTGATCAATCGCGTGCTGACGTTGCGACAAGAAAAAGCAGCGATGCTGGGTTTTTCTACGTTCGCGGAATTGAGTTTGGCGGCCAAGATGGCGCCGTCGGTTTTAGCGGTGGAACAATTGCTCGGCGAACTGAGAACGGCCGCCTTGCCGAAAGCACGCATCGAATTGGATGAATTGACGACTTTTGCTCGCACGCACAGCGGCGACGCGGGTTTGGTGTTAGCTCATTGGGACATGGGCTTCTGGGCAGAGCGTCAGCGCGAACAGCGCTACAGCTACACTGACGAAGAATTGCGCCCGTACTTTGCGTTGCCGCGCGTACTCGATGGCATGTTCGTTATCGCCCAGCGACTATTCGGCATCACGGTTCGCGCAGCTGATGGCGAAGTACCGGTCTGGCATCCGGACGTGCGTTTTTTCCGTATCGCGGATGAAAGTGGCCAAGACATTGCCGCATTTTATTTAGATCCCTTCAGTCGCCCAGCGGACAAACGCGGCGGCGCGTGGATGGACAATGCCCTCGATCGCAAACGCTTGAGCGATGGCTCATGGCGCCTGCCAGTGGCGTATTTGGTGTGCAATCAAACGCCGCCGGTTGGTGACGTTCCATCGCTGATGACCTTCCGCGAAGTCGAAACGTTGTTCCATGAATTTGGCCATGGCTTGCAGCACATGCTGACGCGCGTCGAACATCTGGAAGCTGCTGGCATCAATAATGTCGAATGGGACGCGGTCGAATTGCCCAGTCAGTTTATGGAAAATTGGTGTTATCACGTGGCGACCGTGCTCGGCACGCCCGCCCAGCCTGGACTGGCGCGGCATTGGCAAACCGGCGCGGCATTACCGCGCGAGTTATTCGACAAATTAGTCGCCGCCCGCACCTATCGCGCCGGCAGCATGATGGTGCGACACGTGTATTTATCCGCGCTCGACCTGGAACTGCATCATCGCTTCGATCCAGCGGGCAAAGCAAGCGTGGTGGAATTTCAGCGCCGCGTCGCGGCTCACAACACCGTGCTGCAACCATTGCCAGAAGACCGCTTTTTATGCGGCTTCAGCCACATCTTCGCCGGTGGCTACGCGGCAGGATATTATAGTTACAAATGGGCCGAAGTTCTGAGTGCGGATGCGTTCGGCGCGTTCGAAGACGCCGGCCTAGACCAAGCCCAGGCCGTCGCCGCCACCGGCCGCCGCTTCCGCGACACCGTGCTCGCGCTCGGCGGCAGTCGTCATCCGCTGGAAGTCTTCCGTCAATTCCGTGGCCGTGAACCATCGCCACAAGCGTTGCTGAAACAGACCGGCTTGGCGTAGACAGCCAAAAAATTTGGTTTGATTGCCGCTGAAAGGCGTCTCGACGTCCGTCTGCGATTGCGTCAGTACGTGGCGAAGCCCGGTTTTTCTCTTCAGCGGCGGGCTGATTTTGCCGTTCTCAGGTAGGCTTTTCCGGCGGGTTGCGGGAATTGGGCAAGGAGTTTGCGTAGTGCCCCCAGGGCAACTGCCCTTGTCTAACCTCGCAACGCTCACCAAGAACCTCGTCACTGACCATGGCAAATGATCCTAACTCCATGTCGCAAGATGACATCGACGCACTGATCAATCAGGCTTCGGGGGCTGCTCCGTCGCCTGCGCCGTCGCAAGCTGCCACACCAGCGAAGGCGTCGGCGGGGCCAGCGGGGTCGCTTGGGCAAGACGATATCGATGCGCTGATCAACCAGGTTCAGGCCAGTGCGCCAGCCACGAAGCCCGTCGCCGCCGCGCCTAAGCCAGCGCCTAGGCCAGCGGCCTCAGCGGGCGCGATGGGGCAAGACGATATCGATGCGCTGATCAACCAAATTCAGGCCAGCGCACCACCCACCAAAACCGTCGCTGAGCCCAAGCCCGCCGCGCCTTCGGGTTCACTGGGACAAGACGACATCGACGCGCTGATCAACCAAGTTCAGGCCAGCGCACCAGCCACGAAAACCGTCGCTGCGCCCAAGCCCGCCGCGCCTGTGGGTTCGCTGGGCCAAGACGACATTGATGCGCTGATCAATCAGGTTCAGGCCAGCGCACCAGCCACGAAAACCGTCGCTGCGCCCAAGCCCGCGCCCAAGCCGGCGGCGCCTTCAGGTTCGCTGGGCCAAGACGACATCGATGCGCTGATCAATCAAACGCAGGCCAGCGCGCCGGTACCAGCGGCCAAGCCCGCGGCCTCAGCGGCCTCAGCCAAGACTCTGGATCAAGACGCGATCGATGCGCTGATCAATCAAGTGGCGCCGAGCCCTGCGCCAGCGGGGGGATCGACGAAGCGCACCAAACGCGAATCCATCTCTCAGATGTTGGATTCCGTTCAGGATGCGGCCAACGCGAAAGCTCAAGCGAGTCCGGACGCGAACGTGAGCGGGCCGCTAGGGCAAGATGACATCGATAAATTATTGGCCGATTTAGGCGCGAAAACGACCACCAAAGCAGGCACGTCAAAACCAGCGGCGAGTGACGTTCCCAGTGTGCCGACGACGGCGGTGGCGGTGGCGGCGCATTCACAAAAACCCGGCACCACCACGTCGAACGCCAGCGCGGCGACCATCATTGCGCCCATGCTTGGCGGATCGTCGTCAGGGCCTGGTCCGACGTTGGCGTTGAGTGCCGAAGATTTAGACGCCTTGGTCGATCGTCAGGTAGGCGTGACCAGCGATCATGGTGAAGCGCCGATGATCGATCAGGGCGACATCGATGCGTTGGTGAAGCAACTTGCCAATGCGACGGGCGCACCGAACACGCAAAAAATTAGCGAAGCGCTAGCACAACACGAGGGTGAAATCGACAAGTTATTAGAGCAGGCCGGCGGCGCTCACGCGACCATGGATGCGGTTCCGCTCAGTGCCTTGCAGAGCAACCGCGCGACGATGAAAGGTGGCGCTACCGTCACGCTGGGCGTGCCAGTGATGGCTCCGGCGGAACTCAAAGGCGCTCGCTGGTTGTTGGTTGCCGCAGTGTTGTTTCTGGCGGTTTGCGCGACCACGCTGGGGATGGTGGTGCACGCCATCAACGGTTTATCGAGCGAACTGAAAACGCAGCGCGAAGCGGCGCTGACGCCGAGTAATAGTTTTGCCAATGATTATAAAGCTGCGGTTGCCCAGCTGGGCGCTCAAGACGCGACAGAAATGGCCAAAGGCGTGCTGTTTATGGGGCGACTGAAAGCGCGGTACCCAGGCCATGAAGCGGAAATCGCGCTGGCACTTGGTCGGCATTTCAGAGCGAAAGGCGCATTTCATCAGGCAGCGGAAGAGTTTTCGATATTAGCAGAAACCGGCCATGGTTTATTCGACGACCCACGCATTTTTCTCGATTACGCGGCGTGCCTTACCGAATTAGGCGACATGCCCGCTGCCACTCGACAGGTCTATCGTCTGTTGGCCAACGAAGACAGCTACCTCGCTGCGCGTGATCGAAATGGTCTGATGCGTCCTGGCGATGAAGTCGTACGCAATCAGCAAGCAGTCCAAGATGCGTATCTGACTTTGGGACGCATGTTGGGAACGGCCTCGCGGCAAGGTCATGAACGAGCCACCGCCAAGAAATCTGCCGCAGCCAGTACGTCTCATGGTGCGAGCAATGCCAGCGGCGGGCACGCTCCAACGCAGGGTCAGACGAATCATCACCAAGCAGCGCCCGCCGCTGCGCATGACGCGCACGGAGGACATTAATAATGCGAGTCACCGTTGCCGCTTCGTTCTTCGCCCTGTTCACCTTCTTCCTGCTGACAACGGCCTTGTCGGCAGCTGAAGGACCCGTTCCCTCTGCGCCGTTGCCGCCCCAACCGCGACCGCTGCAATTAGGCCAGCGCACCACGGCGGTAGAAAAAACGCCGAGCGAAAATATCGTGCCTGGCGACGGATCGTTGATCGACGACATCGGTGCTTTGCGCCGCGCCGTTGAACGCGTGCGCACAGCGTTGGACAATGACGCCGCGACCGCGACCAAGAGTGTTCATCAACACCAGGGCGTAGAAATAGTGACGCAAGCCGGCGAAGCGAAGCGTCGTTTTTCCGCACGTTTCGGCGTCGATCGCTTGTCGCTCCAGGTGGTTGCTGGCGGTGAATCGTTGGTCAGCGCCAGCATTGAACGCGAAGCCGCCGAAGTCGTCTATCGTGAATTGGCACTGCTCTTGGGACGCTCGGTTGACGACACCGGAGTGATTGCCACCCGGCGCGCGGTAAGCCTGCATGTGAAAGATGTGCCGTGGGCCGAAGTGCTCGACCGCTTGCTGGGTCAAATCGGTCTCGCCTGGCGTGAAGACGGTGGAAAAGAGGGTTTATTGGTGGTGTTCGATGGTGCTCTGCAACCACGTGATCGCGACATGTTAGAAGGCCTCGCTGGCCGTGCTTTGCGCCATGCGGCAAAGAAAAACCATAATGCAGCGGGTGCTGAAGCGCTGTGGCTGCTGGGATCCAGCGAAGCCGCTGCGCGTCGTCCATTAGAGGCGATGAAACAATTTAGTAGTTTAGCGGATAGTTATTCCGGCGACACCGATGCTGCGGTGCAGGTGTGGGTTCGCCGAGCCATTCGTGGAGTTGGCGAAGCCATGATGGCGCTCGACCAATTTCAAGATGCGCGTGGCGTATTTCTGAACTACATTTCGCGCGCCGAAGTAGGCGACCCAGAATTGCCGGATATTTATCTGGCAGCGGCGGAGGCCGCACGGCGGCAAGGATTAGCAAAGAACGATGCCATCGCCCTCGATGCCGCCGTCGATACGCTCCAAAATTTACTTGAGGAATTCACCAATGTTCCCGCTGCCGCTGCGCGCGTTCATCTGGCTCGACTTCATCTTGGCGATCTGTTGTTTGAATCGGCGCGTTGGCGCGAAGCCGAAACGCAATTGAAGCTGGTGGTTGCCGCCACCGAAGGACGCGCCAACGACATCCTTTCATTCCGCTTGGCCGAATGTGCCTTCCATGGAAGTCGCAGCGCGGAAGCCATGCCAGCCTACGTGGAACTGCATCGGCGCTGGAAGAACGGGAAAACCGATGGCGACGCCAAGTCTCCGATCTATGCGACGGCAGCCTATCGCATTGGCCAATGTCATTTGGCCAGCGCTCCGCCCAAACAGGTTCACGCCTTGTTCTCCTTTTTGCGTGCCCGTCAGGACTTTCCAGAATCGCCGCTGGATTCCGAATTTTTAGTGAGCATTGCCCGCTGTTATGCTGAACTGCAACGCGATGATGAAACCGTCAATGCGTTATGGGACCTGCTGAAAAGCGATGGCGTCACCGATCAGCGGCCAGGCCAGTTACAGCTCGATCAGCTCTTGGGTGAACTCGAAGGCCGCCTGGGAAGTTACAGTGGTCCCGTACGTGCCAAGGCGCTTTTTTACATTGCTCAGGCAGATTATCGCCGGGCCCAGCGCGACCGCCGAGTACGCACGGCCGCCGCCGCTGATGCGGTACATCACTACGAACGAACCATCGCCGAACGTCCGCCTAAAGAATTGCTCTACGCGGCTCGCTTAGGACTTGCTCGCGCGGCAATTCTTGGTGGTGATAATGACCTTGGTGAAATCACTTTGCGGGAACTATTGGAGGATCCCGGATTGTCCCTGCGCGATCGTGATTACGCCGCCAACCTGCTTGGCAGTCACTTGCGCGATCAAGGTCGTCTGCGTGAAGCCATCAAAGCGTTTAGTGGCGGAGAATCCAAATGAGGACGAGCGTGAATGTATCGGTAATGAAAAGCGGAATGAATAGCGGAATGACGAACGCCAGTCTGCGCATGGCCGGAGGTCTTTTCTTTATTTCGTGCGCCTTTGCCTCCGCCTTTTCGCCAGCCGTGGCGGTCGAAATATCGCCGTCGCTGGATCCCGCGCCGCGCATTCAGCCGCTGGTTCCTGGGGTCGAAAATCCCGCTTCATTAACGCCCTCTGATCGCCTCCAACGACGTTTGGAATCCTTGGTGCGCGAACGCGATCAACGCATTCGTGAACTGATGGATCAACGTCAGCATCTGCGTCCGGCCACGGCTGCGCCGGAAAATCCAGCCTTGGAAGAGCCACTACGCGAACGCGATCAAGCGCATCTCGATTTGCGCCGGGCCCTAGAAAATTACGACGAACGAGTGGTCGGACATCACCGTGATACGCTTGATGTTACTCGCCCCGCAGCGCAAGCAGCGCAACGTTCGAATTTGGCGGCAACCAACCAACTGCGTATTGCCGAATGTTATCATGATCTTGCTGCGGCTATGACCCCGCCAGTGGCGGACATTACCGCAGGATTCGCCGCGCTTGAACTGATAGAAATCGCGGAACTGGGCGATGGTGAGCCGGTGCGCTATCGCTACCTCAGGGCATGGTTCTTGATTGAAAAAGCCCGCCAAGCCAGCGGTGAGGCGCGGACTAAATTATTTGCGGAGGCGACCACGGCGGTTGATCGTTTGGCACAGGATCACGCCACCAGCGAATTGGTCGGAGCCGCTCGCGGCTTGCTCGCCGGACTGAACATAGCGGGAACTGCGGGAGCAGTGGCCCCATGATCATCAGCGATATGATTGCTCTTCATCGCACGGTGCAGGATCTGCTTGGTGAACAGGCGGCACTTTTTCACGCGCCCACCGTCGATTTTTCACGCGCCGATATGTTGTCTCAAGAAGTGTCAGAACGGCTGGCCTCATTGCCGACGGCAGACGCGCTGAAGGGCATCGACGAGCTCGTTCGCGAACAATTATTAGACGCTGCTCGCCGCACAGCGGTCGCACTGGCAAGCAGCGCTGCCGCGCTGTCGCATTATCGTCAGCTTCAAATTGACCATAGTGCTCAGGAAGAACGCGGTGGCTTGGCCATGCGCGCCTATTTGCCCGTGACCGAGCAACAGCCAGCGCACTTTTTAGATGAACGGAGATGAACGTGCAGAACGTCCGCTCTCAATCGACGCCGTTTTGGTCGCAGAAAAATACGGGGATGAACCTCAACCCTGCGCCTCATGATTTCCGTGGTATGCTTCCACCCCACCCCCTGACCTAACTTATGTTCACCTTCTTCGGCATCGCATTCGGACTTGCCTGTACCTTCGCTGGCTACCTGTTGCACGGTGGCAATATGATGGTGTTCGTCATCGCGTGGACCGAGTACATCGTCATTATTGGTGCCGGTATTGGCATGTATCTTGGCTCTAACGGCATGGCGTTGACCAAACAGACGTTTGCTCAAATTGCGCATTTGATGAAGCCGGCGAAATTTGGTAAACAGGAATACGAAGATCTGCTGATCATGATCTATAAACTTTTTAGCTTGGCTCGCACCGACGGCTTGTTGGCGATTGAAAGTCACATCGAAGAACCAGAAAAAAGCTCGATTTTGTCCGCTAATAAGAGCTTCATGGCCAATCATCACGCGGTCGAGTTTTTTTGTGACACCATGAAAATCTTGGTTACCGGCGGCGTTCAGCCGCATGACTTGGCCGACATGATGGAGCAGGACTTGGACGCCGTGCATGCTGAAGAAAACCAAGTTCCCGATGCGCTTCAGGTCAGCGCTGACGGCATGCCTGCCATCGGCATCGTGGCCTGCGTGCTTGGCGTTATCATCACCATGGGTCATATCGGTGGCGAAGCGTCTGAAATCGGTGCCGCCATTGGTAACGCCCTGGTCGGAACCTTCCTCGGCGTATTGATCGCTTACGTGATGATGTCGCCGCTGGTGAAAGGCTTGAGTCAACGCATTCGCACGGAAGGAATGTATTTGACCTGTATTCGTCACGCGATCGCCCGTGGTGCGCGTGGTGATCCTCCATCAAGCAGTTTGGAATTTGCTCGCCGTAACATTGATCCTTCCGTTCGCCCGACGTTCTCGGAAATGGATAAGGCGATTAAAGAACGAGGCAAAAAGTGATCCACGGTAGCGTGAGTGTGAAAGGCGGCTCAGCGTTCACCATGTTCGTAGATGACGCTGTGGTTTGGTTGAGGATTTAAGAAATGGCTGACGCACAACCGCCGATCATCATTCGCAAAAAGAAACACGCACATGGCCATCACGGTGGTGCGTGGAAGCTGGCTTACGCGGATCTGGTGACCGCGATGATGGCGTTTTTCTTGGTCATGTGGATCATTGGATTGGATGTGAATACCAAGCAAGGTATTGCTGCGTACTTCAATAATCCTGGTGCCTTCAGGGTGAATTTTGCCGCCAGTCGCAACGTCATGCAGATGGACGGAAAACCACCACCGCAACCAGAAGAAGCGGAAGAAAACGACATCACCGTCAAATACATCGACTTCCAATGGGCCCGCACGCTGCAAATGCTGTTGGAAGAACGTCGTCGTACGGATCCGGCATTCAAGGATCACACGGCCAACGTCAAAATCGCCATCACCGATCATGGTCTGCGCATTGATTTGATTGAGGACCAACGCGGTGTCTTCTTTATGCCCGGCAGTGCGGTTCGGACGCAAGCCGGCACCGCCATGTTGCGCTCGCTGGTAGATGTTTTGTCAACCATTCGCCGCGCATTGGTGATCACTGGCCACATTGACAAAGGCCCCTCGCAAGTTGGCGCACCACGCAAAATGGATCTTGGCCTGAATCGCGCCCTGGGGATTTACGATGGTCTGGTCGACGCGGGCTACAGCTCCAGTTTGTGTCGGCAGGTGACCAGTCGCGCGGACTTCATTCCATCCATGGATAATCCCGCTCATATAGCGAATAGCCGAGTGGTGTTGTTGCTGCCGTACGCGCCGAAGGATTAATTCTAAACGAAGGAAGAAATGAGCAGGCATTTCTTTCACCGGGATCCACCGGGATCCGCCGGGAGGGGCGAGCACCAGCTCGACCATGACGTCGATAATCACTCCAAGCGTGAGGGAATCTCGTTATTGACGATTTCCGAAATGCGTGGTCGAGCCGGCGCTCGACCCTCCCGGCGACATTGCCCTGCACTAACCATAGTCGCTCGATGCCTTGATCGAGGTGATCACGCCCCAGATCAGCACGGGCGACGCCAGCACCAGCGTTGCCGCGATGGTAATCATCAGACGTTTCGCGTCGGACCACGCACGTACCCGAGCGATGGTAGTGACCAATGGAGTGAGTCCCGCGACCGCAAGCAGTGGCAGAACCCACAGCGGCAAGTCCGCATACCAGTGACCCAACACCCAGAGCGACGGCAGCACCAGCGCCGTCACTG
>JANMYZ010000667.1:0-3009 GCA_031382605.1 Planctomycetota bacterium
AGCGGATTAATTCCAGCCGAAATCGTCGATTCAACAATCCCCGGCATTCAAAATCGTATGACGATGGATTCGCTACAAGCCAGCGCCCTTCAACACTCAGTTTGGAGAAGCGACGATCACGCGATCATTGAATCCATTATCGCTGCCGCTGACGACGCGATCGTTAAGGGTAAGCTCAAAGAGTTGCCTTTTGGCTGGAAAAACCGCAACGAGGCCAACCAAGTCATACGACGCGAAACCGACTGGGTGATGGCCGCGCGTGATCTGTACCGCACCGTCATTCGCGTCGCACGCGATTCGAATTACAGCGGTGAGTCATTGGTCGGCCCTCTAGAAGCGGAGCGAGTTAAAGTCGGCACGCCAAATTGGATCATCACCGATGCACCGCTCTTTACCGATCAAATGCCAAACGCCGACATTTTTAGCAACTAGCAAACCGTCATCACGCTCGCTACCCGATCGAGGATACCGCCATGGCTACCATCCTCACTCTTACCGCCAATCCGCTGGTTGATCACCTGACCACTGGCCGGATTGCCGCCAACGCCGTCAACCGCATCGGACACTTCAGTGCCTTGGCTGGCGGAAAAGGGTTGAACATGGGCCGCGTCTTGGCGCGCCATGGCCACCGCGTTATTGCCACGGGTTTTACGGGTGGTCCAGAAGGCGACCTGCTCGCATCTCTGACTGCCGCAGATGGCATGGAACCCGCCTTCGTGACCACCGCAGCACGCACGCGCATTGGTTTTATTTCCATTGATCCTGACGGTGGCGGTTCAACGTCGGTGCTTGAACACGGCACGCCGGTCACGCAGGCCGAAATGGGTTCGCTGCTCCAACGTTTCCGCGCGCTGTTGACTGGTATTGATTTGGTGCTGGTCGGTGGATCCGTGCCGCACGAAACCTGCAATGGGCTTTATCGCCAAGTGCTCGATCAATGCGCCGTCGCTGGAGTCACCTGTTGGGTCGATGCCTACGGCGTGGTGATGGACGAAGCGCTGGGCGGCGCCAATCCACCCGCGCTGAGCAAACCCAACAAACAGGAATACGGAAAAAATGGCCGTCGCTGGTTGTCGTGCCGCGAGCTCCATCTGAGTGACGGCGCCAACGAAGTGAAAGTGCGGCACCCCGAAGGCCGCTTTCGCGTCATCCCACCATCGGTGGACGTGCGCAATCCGGTTGGCAGCGGCGACTGCTATTTAGCGGCATTAGCTCACGCGCGATTGACCGGCATGGCTTTGACGGACCAACTGCGCTACGCTGCCGCCGCCGGTGCGGCAAACGCCGCCCGAATTGATATCGCCCGCATCGCTCCTGCTGACATCCGCGCATTGGTCGATGATGTTCAAATCCTACCGGCAACCGAGTAACCGATGGCCCTCAAGCTCTGTTTTCTTTCGCAAATACTGATCGACGACCAGGACAATCAGTTCGTGATTTTCGTTGCCGAGCGCGACGGCCATCGTCGCATTCCCATTGTCATTGGACCCATGGAAGCCGTTGCCATCGACCGAGCGGTCAAAGGCCAGCGCTTCTCGCGCCCCCTGACGCACGATCTCTTTATTACCGTTCTGGAAGCGGTCGGCATGCGCTGTAAAGAAGTACGCATCGTCGATCTCAAAGAAGGCACGTTCTTCGCCGAACTGCTGCTGGTCAACGATAGCGACAAAGAAGTACGCATTGATTGCCGTCCATCCGACGCCCTGGCGCTGATGGTGCGCCTGCCGGAAACGCCATTGATGGTCGAGGAAAATGTTTTGGCCGAGGCAGGCGCGCCGTAGGTGCAACTCAACGCTGCGCTTGACCAAAGCGATACAGCAAGCTTCCAATAAAAGTGACCAACGTACGTCACTCGTGAATGTAGGTGAATCATGCTCACCAGTCATCAGTGCCGCCGATTTCGTTTCTCTTGTCAGGCATCAGTACCGCGCTGATCTCCATGTCGCATCGAATGATGAGAATGAGCGACATACCCCGGTGAGAACCTCCATTCCATCCGAACCTACGACCCGAAGGCCCTGCATGAAACCACCACTTCACGTCATCACGCTTTTATTTATTTCATGCTCCGTTTTGCTGAGTGCTGCGGACGCAGCGAAGCCACTCAAAGTATTTATTCTTGCGGGGCAGTCCAACATGGATGGCCAAGCGGACATCAGGACCATCGATTTTCTGGGCGAAGATAAAGATCCGGCGCGGGCGGCGTTGCTCAAAGTCTTTAAGCCTGACGGAAAAACGCTCATCAAACGCGCTGATGTGTGGGTCGCCAATGCTGGAGTTCACGACCAGTTGCAATCTGGGTTCGGCGGTCGAGGTAACTACGACAAATTAGGCACCTGCATCGGGCCAGAATATGCCTTTGGCTATTATGTCGGCGAGGCTTTTGACGAGCAGGTGCTGCTGGTCAAATACGCTCCCGGTGGACAAAGTCTGAAAATCGACTTTCGCCCGCCAAGCGCAGGGAAACTGGGTACAGAAATGGATGACAAGGAGTTTGATCAAGCAACCACGGATAAGTGGTGGGGAGGAAAGAAACAAAAAATCGTCGGTGCACAATATCGCAAGTTGATCGAAACGGTTCACGAGACGCTTGATAATCTCAAAAAGCATTTCCCGGCCTACGACGAGAAAAATGGCTATGAAATTGCCGGATTCGTTTGGTTTCAGGGCTATAACGACCTTGGTAACCGCAAAGATGAATACGCCAAAGCCCTCGCTTGCCTGATCAAAGATCTGCGCACTGAATTTAAGGCTCCTCAAATGAAAGCCGTCATCGGTGTGCTGGGTGTCAATGGCGTACAAAACGAAGTGGGAAAAATGAAAGAGATTCGCGATGCCCAACGCACCATCAACGAATTGCCTGAATTTAAAGGGAATGCGAAGGCGATTGAAAGCGCCCCCCTGTGCCATCCGGATATTATTGCCCTCCAAACCGCTGGCTGGCTGAACAAGGATCGTGATCTCAAGAAAAATCCGCTGACTGAGGAAGAAAAAGCCATGCTCCAACGT
>JANMYZ010000713.1:0-7521 GCA_031382605.1 Planctomycetota bacterium
CCCCCCCGCCCCCCCCCAGCCGCGACCCCCACCCAACGACCCGCCCCCCCCCGCCCCCGCCCCCCTCGCGCCCGACGGGCCCGCCCCCCTGGGCGCTATCCTGGGGCGCGATGTCCCCCGCCGGCCTGAAGGTCACGCAGACGGTCATCAACTCCATCTGGGTCCAGGTCGGTGCCGGCGAGGTGTTCTCCTGGCACCAGCGTAGGATGTTGATGCCGCCAGTGCCCCACTGCTCGATGACTCCGGCGCGGTAGAAGACGTTGGCGATGTTGGGGTTCCAGCGGCGGCTTTCATGCGTGTGGCCGAGATCGGCCGGAGTCAGGCCGAAGTGGAAGCGGCCCGGGTTGGTGATCTCCAGGTGGTCATCGTAAATCGCCAGGGCAATGGAACCGCCGTGCATGGCGTAGTCGCGGTGGATCAGGGCGTTGGCCACAGCCTCGCGGAAGGCGCGGGGGGCATAGCGCGGGCGGTCGGTGCGGATCCAATTATCGCCTTCGACCTTGCTGGCGATGGGATTGTGGTCGCGTAGGAAGCGTTCGCCGGCTTCCAGTAGGGTGAAGATATTGCCGTAAACCTGACGATTATCCTCGAAGTCGGCGAGGCGGTCTTTGCCGCGAAAACGGGCCATACGCATCAGGATTTGCGGGTAGTCGCCCCAGCAGTGCTCGCGGCCGAAGGTGATGATGGCGCCATTGAGCAACCGGTCGCCGCGCATGAGGTCGAAGCCGCGTAGGACGGCGGGAATGTCGCTGGCGCTGCCTCCGTTGAGCCGACCGCGCTGCACCGCGAGACGGATGCACGTGCGGATGGCGTTGGCATCCAGGTCGTCGAGGGTGAAGCGCTCTGGGGTCGGGTGCAGTTCCCAGCGGACGCGGCCGTGCATGCGCTCCTGCATGCGGTCTTCGACCAGCACCTGGGGCATGGGCACGGTGGTCGAGCCGACCCGCTGCCAATGGCGGCCGTCATAGGCATGCGGTGCCTGATTACTGGCCTGACAGGTCACGGCGATGACCGACTTGCCTGCTCCGATTTCTATCGTGCTGATCGACACCTCGGCGTGCGGGTCGATGCGCCGACGTCCTCGTCGGCAAGGGGCAATTTCCCCCAGGCCTGGGGAGATGAATTGCACCTGGCCGGCTGGCAGCCGGCGGTCCCAGGCCGGGCTGCGGCCTTGTCGCACGATGAGCACGGCCGATGGTCTGAGTCACCATGTTTGACCTCCAAGCTCCTTACCTGCCGACTGGTGATCAACCCACGGCGATTGTTGATTTGGTCAAAGCTATTCACGACGGCAAACGTGCGGCGACGTTGTTGGGGGTGACCGGCAGCGGTAAGACGTTTACCATGGCCAACGTTATTCAGCAGGTAAAAAAACCGACGTTGGTGCTGTCGCACAATAAAACTTTGGCAGCGCAGCTTTACAGCGAGTTCAAAGGATTCTTTCCCAATAACGCGGTTGAATACTTTGTCAGCTATTACGACTACTATCAGCCCGAGGCCTACGTTCCTGGGAAAGATCTCTACATCGAAAAGGAATCGTCGATCAATGAAGAGATCGACAAGCTGCGCCTGTCCGCGACGCGCAGTCTGTTGTCGCGCCGCGATGTGATCATTGTTGCTTCGGTTTCAGCGATCTACGGGCTTGGCTCGCCCAATAGTTATCAAGATCTGACGGTACAAACCCACGTCGGCATGCAGGTCAGCCGTGACGACTTACTACGTGACCTGATCAAGATTCAATACAGCCGTGGAGATTTAAATTTTCAACGCGGCAAGTTCCGTGTGCGTGGTGATGTGGTTGAGTTGTGGCCAGCGTATGACGATACCGCCATTCGGTTGTCTTTTTTCGGCGACGAGATTGAAGAAATTGCCACGGTGCACACCCTGACCGGTGAGGTGCTGGGACGGCACGAGAAGCTGAACATTTATCCCGCCAAGCATTTCGTCGTCGAAGAACAGACTTTGCAAAAGGCGGTGTTCGATATCGAGGCGGAACTGGAAGTTCGCCATCGTGAGCTGATCCTTGCCGGTTCGCTGGTCGAAGCGCAACGCCTGCAATCGCGCACGAAGTACGACATTGAGATGCTACGCGAAGTCGGCACCTGTCCTGGGATTGAAAATTATTCACGCCACTTGACCGGCCGCAAAGCCGGCGAGCGGCCGTATTGTCTGTACGACTTTTTTCCGCCGGATTTCCTCTGCGTCATTGATGAAAGTCATGTCACGATTCCGCAAATCGGCGGCATGTACGCCGGTGACCGCAGCCGAAAAGATAATCTGGTCAATCACGGCTTTCGCCTGCCAAGCGCACTCGACAATCGCCCGTTGACGTTCGCCGAATGGGAAACGCTGGTCAAACAGATGGTTTTCGTTTCTGCCACTCCGTCGCATTACGAAGCCAAAAACGAGCAGGCGCGTACCGAACAATTGGTTCGTCCTACGGGTGTCATTGATCCACCGATCAGCGTGCGGCCAACCTCTGGTCAGGTCGAAGATTTGATCAAAGAAGTGAAAGTACGCTGCGCACGCAATGAGCGCACGTTGGTGACGACGTTAACCAAACGTTTAGCCGAAGACCTCAGCGAGTACCTTTCCGAAGCCGGTGTGCGCACGACGTTCTTGCACAGCGATATCGACGCCTTGGAGCGTATCGATATTCTGAATGCTTTGCGCGCTGGAGAGACCGAATGTTTGGTCGGCGTCAATCTTCTGCGCGAAGGCCTTGATCTGCCGGAAGTATCTTTGGTGGTGATCTTCGACGCTGATAAAGAGGGTTTTCTGCGCAGCGAAGGTGCGCTGATTCAGACCATCGGCCGCGCTGCACGGCACGTCGATGGGCGAGTGATCTTGTATGCGGACCGCACGTCGGCAGCGATGGCGTCGGCCATTCGCGAAACTGATCGTCGGCGCACACATCAAATCGCCTATAATATCGAACATGGCATTGTCCCACGCACCGCCGTCAAACAGGCCTCGTCGGGGGCGTTCAAAGATCAACTCAGCGCTCGTCGTGCGGCGGAAGCTGGTGGGGGTTACGTGGTTGGCGGCGTGGCACTGACCCCTGCCGACATTCCAGCGCTGACTCAGCAAATGATTGACGCGGCAGAAAATCTTCGCTTTGAAGAAGCCGCTCGCCTGCGCGATCGCATCAAAGCGTTGGAAGCAGGGCAATCCGTGAGTGCCGATGATACGTCAAAAAAGCGCAAACCACAAAAAGGCCGATATCGAAAAAAGCGTTGAGGCTTTCCCGCCAGGCGCCTAAATGCGCAACATGCACTATCTCGTCACTGGCGGCGCGGGCTTTATTGGCAGTCATTTGGTCGATGCGTTACTGGCGCGCGGTGATGCGGTCACCGTGCTAGATGACTGCTCGACTGGATCGTTGAGCAATCTTTCGGCAGTCGCCCATCATCCTCACTTTACGATGTTGCATGGTTCGGTGTGCGACGAGGTTTTAGTCGACGAAGCCTGCGCCAAGATCGACGCGGTCGTGCATCTGGCCGCAGCCGTCGGTGTGCGACGCATCCTTGAGAAACAAGTGGCCTCCATCGTCACCAATCTGCGTGGCACCGAAGTGATATTGCGAGCCGCGCACGCGCATCGTTCACTGCCGTTTCTGTTGGCCTCCACCAGCGAGATTTACGGCAAGCTTGATCACGCACCGTTTAAAGAAGATGACGACAGCGTGCTGGGAGCGTCATCGCTGCACCGTTGGAGCTACGCTTGTTCCAAATTGATGGATGAATTTTTGGCGTTGGCGTATCATCGCGAACGAAAATTGCCGGTAACGGTAGCGCGTTTTTTCAATGTCACCGGGCCACGACAGAGCGCTGCGTACGGCATGGTGTTGCCGCGCTTTTGTGCTGCGGCCAAACGCGGTGAGGCGTTAGAAGTCCACGGCGACGGTGCTCAATCGCGCTGTTTTCTTCATGTGCGCGATGCCGTTACGGCACTGCTTGCGCTGCTCGGTTGCTCCGCCGCCGTTGGTAAAGTGGTGAACATTGGCTCAGACGAAGAAGTCAGCATGCGCACGCTTGCGGAACGCGTGGTGCAGGTATCGGGCAGTCGTTCTGCCGTGCGTTTGATTTCTTACGCCGAAGCTTTTCCGCAAGGTGGCTTCGAAGACATGCGCCGCCGCGTGCCTGATGTGACGCGACTCAAAGCGCTCACCGGATGGCGACCGACCTTGAATTTGGATGCCACGATTCGCGACTGCCTCACCACCCAACGGTGAACGATAAGCCATAGCAAGCTTGCCCGCTGCATGCGCGTCCTCACATCCGTACTTCCGACCACCACATTTCACGGCAGGCTCCCACTATGATCCGCACCACGCTCCTCTCGCTCCTCTCGCTCGTTTTTTTACCGCTGTTTGCTGCCGAATTTCCGGCAAACGGCATCGCGGCCAAAGTCATTCGTGAACGCGCAGCAGAATTGGAACATCGCGGACAACGACCGGTCGCAGAACAAATGCGCGTGCTCGCGGATGGACTCGCCAGCGGAATCGTGTCGCTGAGTGACGCCGCGCTGGTCATGCACATTGCGCTCGCCGGAGCGTCAACCACCGCTGCGCCGGCTTTGACTCCTGAGCAAAGGCGTGCGGCGATTGCTTCAGCAGCGAGGACGACCTCGGTACTCGACAGCGAACTACCGCCAGTGGTGACTGCGACCCCTAGAGTTGAGACGACTAAAGGTGAGACCGCAAAAATCGACGAACGCGCCCTTGCCATACCAGTCGCCACCACCGTGTTGGTGGCCAGCTACGTCGGCGAACCGAAAAATTTATTGGTCATGATCGGTGCCGGAACCGATCAACAGATCACCCAAGGACAACGCTTTCAGATTAAGCGCGGCGAATTGAAAATTGCCGTGGTCAGCGCGTCACAAGTAAAAGAACGCCAGACTATCTGCCTCGCCATCCCAGGAACGTTGGCCGAAGGCGCGGAAATTAAGCCAGGTGACGCGGTGGTTTCAGAATAATGTCTTATGTCCGATGTCCGATGTCCGATGTCCGATGTCGAGAATAGAATATCGCTCATGCCCGATGAGACCGTCGGTAACAAGACATCGGACATCGGACATCGGACATTGGATCAGGCCGTCGCCAATCCATGCGCAATAGTCGCGCGTAGTCGATCATTTCTTTGAACGTAAGCATGGACCAAATTACGCGCCATGCGACGTAACAACGCGCGATCGCTGGCGGGGGCTAAATACGGCGAAGCGCTGATTTCACCGACGGCTTGCATCCGCTGATCGAGATCTTCGCGGACGATACGCCGGCCGTGATCGAAAAGATCAATGTAGCCGCCGGACCATCGACCAACGACGTGTCCTGGAATAGCGATCGGTTCACAGGGCAAATCGAGCCGACGACACACCAGAACCCACAGCACGGTCATACTGATCGGCAGGCCCACGCGGCGTTCGAGAACTGAGGACAGTAAACTATTCAGCGGATCGTCGTAATTCTGGCGCGCGCCGGTGAAACCACAGTCGTCGCACAAAAAGCGCGCGACACCCCAGGGGTCAGCACCATGGCCAATACGCTCGGCAAGTTCATCCAATGCACGCGTGCCCTGCGTACGATAATCGCGACGTGGAATATCTATGCGTGGTAATAACCAAACGCCGGCTTCAAGATGCTCTGCTTCGGCAAAAACATCTATCAATGCTTCAGCATCTTGACGTAGGACCAATTCGGTCAACGCGGTTGGTGGATTTTCGCGTTCACTCGCGAACGACCAGGCTTGCGATAATAATTCAGCATCACGACTGAGGCGATTCAGCAGCGTGGCATGGACCTCTGGATCGGGGTCATCGAGCAACTGGAGTAACGCTTCGATATGACTCATATCGGCGGTGTATCCCGCTCATACGACGACGCCAGCCTCAGAAAATAATCCGCAAATTCACCCGTTCAGGGTGCTTCGTGCGATTGCCGTTCGGTGATCATCGTTGGCGATGATCACCGACGCATACGTCGTTTTACTTTTTGCCGTAGCCAGTTGCCGCCGTGCCGTCCGCGTTCAAGTGACCGGTCGCCCACAGCACCCCGCGCGTCACTAGGTCGAGATAGCGGGGATCTTCGACGGTGCCGTTGTTGTGGCCGATGGTGGTACTGAACACGCGGGTTTTCTTCGCGCCATATTCGTTGGTCCAAATGACGACATTTCCTGCGTCATTTTCTTTGGTTCCCTGCTTGCCCAGGGCCAGAGCATGTGACGTCAACACGTTGACGTTATTGTACAGCTCTTCATTGATGGTGGTCCAGTCAGCCATTCCTTTCACGATCGGGTGTTCTTTATCGACAAACGTAATCGCGATTGGCAACTGTGGCCCGTGGTTGGTGGTTTGCAGGCCAAGGTATTCAAACCACGTCGCATTGGCAGCACCAGGAGTCACCGATTTTTTGAAATCGCCACTGCGATAACTATGCATGGCGCAATGTAGGTTCACGCCTGGAACACCATCTTGATGTGGCTTGAGCACACCCGCGATCACGGCGGGATCGCTTACACCAGCCGCACATTCATCATGAATAACCAAGTCAAAACCTTTGGCGTAATCCGGATTGCCATAAATCGCCAGAGGTGGCTTGACGGTGGTATCGTCGCTATGCACCTGTTCGACCACGCAATGGGCACGCGCTTGAATCCCGTTCTTCAAAATATCTTTTTGCTGCGCGTAATCATGGCAGCAACCGCCGGTGATCAGCAGGATTTTGAGCGGAGCGACCTCGGCAGCTGAACTACCAATCACGGTAACGGTGGCGAGAAGGATGGCTGACAAGTATCTGATCATTGGGGTTCCTGGATGGCTGACGGTGATGCGGTTGCCCGCAGCGGTGGGATGATGCGACAGTGAAATGATGCGACAGTGAAATGATGCGACAAGCTACGCTGCCGATGCGCCCGCGAACATTATCTGTGAGACGGGCTTGATGATACGCATGACCTACCCGTTCGTTTCAAGCTCAATGACCGCTCTCGCGAAATGATCGGCCTGCATCCCGAACGCTCGTGAGGCATTCACTTGCTCAAGTTTGAAGCAGGGTGAGTGTTCAGTTATTCATACAACTCTTTCCAGACGACGACTTCTGTCGCGCTACGCAGCATTTCTGCTTCGGCGCGTCATGTGCATAGAGCGGGCATGCATACTTGGCCAACGCGCGTCGGTTCCGTTCTTCAGATGCTCGATCCGTCGGTTGGGCCGCGTTTGGTACTCGAACGGCTGTGGCTTGAAGTCATCACTTGGCATTCGATTGGTGGCATCTGGCTGAACATCCGCGCCGGACACCTGAGCCCCTCTGGCGTCTTCATGGTTGGCGACGCGATCGCCAACGCCGGTGAGGTCGCCGCTCTGGCGACACCCAATACTGCGCCGATTGAGACTGACGGTTTACCCGTGGTCGCACGGCAATTGCGCGATGGCAACGTGCCGATCGCTACCTTGATGGTATCGCACAAACAGAGCGAAGACGCCGCGTCATTTATTGTCGATGTGCTGTCGCGCTGGTGT
>JANMYZ010000053.1:0-7745 GCA_031382605.1 Planctomycetota bacterium
ATTTGCTGGTTAGCGGTTTCCCTGCTTCACAGACGGCAGGGACGGCAGGTTCAATCACGGTGCGCGCTCGGGATGCTTATAACAATACGGCCACTGGGTATCTTGGCACGGTGGGTTTTACTACGACGGATTCGCTCAGAGTTTTACCAGCTAATTATACTTTTCAGGGAGCAGATAATGGTGTCGTGACTTTTACCAATGGTGTCACGCTTAAAACTACGGGCACGTGGACGGTAACCGCCACGGATACCGTGACTCCCGCGATTACTGGAACTCAAAGCGGCATCGTGATTACCCCAGCGGCAGCCAGTAGCTTGGTGGTAGCGGGTCTTTCTTCGCCACGAGTCGCGGGCATTGCTGGCAGCATTTCTATCACGGCACGTGATCTCTATAATAATATCGATACCAATTATGTGGGCACCGTACACCTGACCAGCAGTGATGGGCAAGCGGTGTTACCTGGGAATTACACTTTTGTTCTGGGCGACAATGGTGTGCGTAACTTTAGCGGTACTGTCGCGCTCAAGACCGTTGGAACGCAAAGCGTCACGGCGACGGATACCGTGTCTGCTGGAAAAAATGGTACCCAGAGTGGTATTTCGGTGACTCCAGCTGCCGCCGCTTCACTTTCTGTTTCCGGTTTCTCATCTCCGCAAGTGGCGGGTACGGCAGGATCCTTTACGGTGACAGCGTTGGATGCCTTCGGTAATGTTGCGACGGGATATTCCGGCACGGTGCACTTCACCAGCACGGATACCCAGGCCGTATTGCGGACAAATTATTCTTTTATCGGCGGCGATAGCGGAACCCATACGTTTACCAATGGCGCTACGCTGAAGACCAGCGGGAGTCGCTCGCTGATCGTCACCGATACGGTGACGCCATCGATCACCGGGACGCAAAGTGGAATCACGGTCACGCCATCAACCGCAGTGGGTTTAGTTTTCACCACGCAACCGGGTTCCGCCACGGCTGGCGCGCCGTTTGGCGTGCAACCCGTCGTACAAGCGCGGGATGTGTATGGTAATGATTCGACCGTAGGTCTTGCGGCAAGCGTCCCGGTGTCAGTGAGTTTATCTTTAGGAGCGGGATCGCTGACGGTTCCGTCGAATTCAGATATGGGTTCGGCGGGTACGCCAGGAATCGCGACTTATGTCGGCTTACGTATCGATGAGTCGAGTGACGTGAAAAAGGTGATGGTGTCGGCGACGCTCAATGGCTCATTGGTTAGTGTTGAAAGTAATGCCTTCACCGTCCTACCGGCAGCTGCGGATCATCTGACCATTGAGGTTCAGCCGCCTTCCAGCGTTGGTGTCGGCGTGACCTTCGTGCCGAATCCAGTGATCTCGATACGGGATCAATTTAATAATTTGCGCTCGGCGGATACGCTTACGGTGGTCGCGGCGCGCAGCGGCGGAGCGGGTATTTTGCAGGGTACCACTTCCGTCAATGCGGTTGGTGGCATGGTCACATTCACCGCGCTGAATCATCTCGTGGCGAATACCATATCGATCCAGTTTACTTCGGGTGCGCTGACGGCGGCGACCTCGAATAATGTCGTCGTTGCCCCCGGTTCTGCTGTGGCACTGAAAATTACTGGCAGTGGTGCATTGGCTGCTGGCGCCGCCAATGCGATCACGGTGACCGCGCTTGATGTGTATGCGAATACGGCCACGACTTATTCTGGAGCGACGGCGCTCACCTTTACGGGTGGTAATCCGTCGACGAATCCAGTGACCAATCCATCAGTGGAGAATGATTCGTCCTTGCCGATTTCATTGGGATTGACCACCACGCTTTCCTTCACCAATGGTGTTGCTGCGTCGGTCATGCGTTTGTATCTGGTCGAAACCGCGACGATCGCGGTCAGCGACGGCGTATTGAGTTCGACCTTGGGCAATCGGCTTTCGGTGACGGTCACGGCAGCCACTGCCAGCCGCTTGGTGATCACCGGCCCATCAACGCTGACCGCTGGCAGCGTCGGAAATCTTACGCTCACGGCGACCGATCCTTACGGCAATACGGATACGACGTATATCAATGCCCATTCGTTGACGTTTACAGGGGCGCAGGCCTCAGGAAATCCAGTGACGGTTCCCACCGTCGAGGATAACACTGGCGCTGCGATTGCCTTGGGCGTGGCAACGCCGCTGACGTTTGTCGCTGGTGTTTCGCTGGTGAACGGAACTCCGGCGAACGGTCACGTGCGTTTGTATAAGACGGAAACGGTCGACATCACCGCGAGCGATGGGACCATTGCTGCCGCAGCGGCTGATCGACTGTCGGTGCTCGTGACTGAGGCAACCGCCAACAAATTGGTGGTCACCGGCTCAGCGACACAAGTCGCTGGTCAAACTCAGGATCTTGCCGTTACCGTGCAAGATTCATTTGGTAACACGGCAGTTTCAGTGAATACGGTTTTATCCCTGACGTTCGCGGCCAGTGGTGTGGGCGGAGGCTTTAATGATGCAGATAATCAAGCACGGGTGAGTCGTCTGACGGATGGCGTGGAAGTGAACCTTGGCACCGCGACATCCTTGCAGTTTACGGCGGGTATCGCCAGCACGGTCGTCGATCCCTTGGAAGGTAAATTGCGTTTGGTGAAAGTCGGCGCCGCTGCGATCACCGCTACCAGCAGTGGACTCATAGCGAGCACACCGTTGGTCGTAACGGTGAGTGCCGGAGCGCCAGCAAACTTGCGAGTGACGGCACTTGGCACTACGACGCTGACGGCTGGCACGGCAACCACGATGGATGTGATGGTACAAGACGCTGGCGGCAATGTGGTCAATGCGACGAATCAGATCAATCTGACGGTGAGTTCGGCCCCGACCAGCGGCAGTGTGCGCAGCGGTTTCACCAATAATTCCATCGCCGTCGGCGCGAGCACGACCACCATTGCCAGTGTGATCCTTGATCACGCGGA
Organism: Planctomycetota bacterium; assembly: GCA_031382605.1. GTDB lineage: Bacteria > Planctomycetota > UBA11346 > UBA11346 > UBA11346 > BOG-1363. The sequence goes on from JANMYZ010000053.1 coordinate 2,927, forward strand.
GAGCGGTACGGTTTTAACCGTCGCTGATGTTGCTGCTCTACTGAGTTCTGCTGCCGGTCCAGCGATGACGGTGAATAATGATAAACCCGTCTTGAACATCGGAGGCGGTACGTTGACCTATGGCGGCGGTAGTGGGGCGATTCCATTTGGTGCGCCTGGGATTGCGGTGAGTGATGTGAACAGCGCTGGATTTACGCCGTTCTTTTCATCGGCCACGATCACCGTGTCCTTTGTTTCAGGAGCGGTGACGACAGAAGATCTGCTGCAGATACGCAGCGCGGGGCTTATTCGAGTCAGCGGGACCACGGTATCTTATAATTCGAATGCTATCGGAACTATCTCAGGCGGTTTTGCTGGTGCGCCGTTAGTGGTGTCGCTGAATAGTGCTTCAGCGACTTCGGCTGCGGTTGCTGAGTTACTTGAAAATCTTTGTTATCACAACCTTGGCGGTGCAAATCCAACCACGGGAATCAGGGTGCTGCGGCTTGATTTCACGGACGGTAGCAGCGGCGCTCCAGGCGGAGCGTTGAGCGCAGATCCGGTGACCAGGTCAATCACTGTGGTGGTCGGCAATGCGTTGCCTGAATTGGTGACCAACAGCAGTTTGTCGGTCAATCGCAGCAGTACGGTGACGATGAATTCCAGCAATCTTCAGGCCGTCGATGACGAATCGGGACCATCGATGGTCACATTTACCGTGGTGATATTCCCGACCGAGGGGGAATTGCGACTGGATAGCGGATCAGGCCCGGTGGTGATGTCAGCGACCACGCTTGGTGCGCCCACGACCTTTACTCAGGCTGACATGACTGCTGGACGGGTCACCTATCGTCACCTGGGAGGTAGTCAGCCGGGTGATGTGTTTTCGTTCACGGTTGGCGATGGCACCAATACCTTGCCACTGACCGATTTTTCATTCACCGTGCCAGGTGCGATTTCCAATCCGGTGTTATTTGTGCCAATAACCACCATGACCTATGTGGAAGGGGCAGCAGCGAGCGTGGTCGATACCAATGCGCCGAGTTCGATCGGGACGTTGGTGTCTGACGCCGACACCTTTGATTTTGCTTTCGGCACGCTCACGGTCGAAGTCATCGGCGCCAGTAGTTTGTCCGCAGCACATCCAAATGATCAACTGACCTTGCGTTCACAAAGTGTGGCTCTGCCAAGTAACGAGTTGACGGGTTACATCCATCTGGCGGATGTCAGTGGAGTGAGCACCGTGGTGCACCGGCAATATCCTGGGGCCTTGCCTTTTCCCAGTATTTCTCCGCCAACGCTCGATTTGCCGATCGCGACGGTGGACCCGCTGCTGAATGGTCAAAATGGAAAAGCTCTGCGGTTTAATCTGTTGTCGGGTGTTGGCGCGGGAATTTCTGCCGATCCACGAGTGTCGCCGCAGGCGGTGGCGCGGCTGATTGATAACCTGCAATTCGCCAATAATTCGGATAATCCGCCGACCACCGTGCGTCATTTACGCATCACCTTGGCCGAAGCTTCACCGAGCACCGCTGTTGGGATTGCCAATATCACCTTGGCGCTGACGCCAGTAAACGACGCGCCGGTGTTTGTTATTCCAGCACCGGCACCTGCGCCAGTGCAAATTATTGATGCGTTGGCTGGCGTGCCGCTGCGTATCCAGGTGTTAGCCAGTGATGCGGATTTACCGAGCGGTTCAGCATTAACCTATGCCCTCACCAGCATCACTCCGCCAAGCGCAGGCGTGGCGACGATCAACGCGACCTCGGGTGCGTTGACGTTTACGCCGCTGCCAACCTATGCTGGCGCGGTGACCTTGACCGTGCGTGCGACGGATAATCAGGGCGCATTTACCCCGGCCGATGTTTCGGTATTGGTCCTCGCTGGTCCGACAGATTTGGGTCCACGAATTGTGAGCAATCCGTTGTTCGAAAGTTTTGCTGGCGAGGCGCTGACGTATCCGCTGATTATCCGTCCAGATCCTGCGCTGGCAGCCGTGCCAGCCAGCAGCGTGGTCGTGCAAATGGTAGGCGATGCACCGACCGGTGCGGTTTTGGTCGCTGGAGCCGATCAATTGCATCCAATCCTGCAGGTGGCCAGCTTGGTTCGCCCCGAAGACGGCGTCTATACGTTCGGTATTCGGGTGGAGATCAACTATGGTGGCTCGACCGGAATTCGCGTCGGATATCAGCCGGTGACTTTGAAAATCCGCGCCATTGGAGCATCGAACTAATGCGACCTGGACTTAAAATAGGAACGATTATTCCGCTGATTGCGGCCTTGGTTGGCTGTAGCGGTACTCCCAGTGGCGGCGTGACTGATGCAGTGAGTATTTTTACCACGCCGTATGTCGTACTCGATTTGACGACGGGTACGTTGGAGAATCGTGCGGAAATCCCAGATCTCACCAGTAATTCGCTGTGGCGTACCAGCAAGTTGGTCTTCCGTCGTTTACCGAGCAGCTCAGGTATCGTCGGCGCAGCCAGCGCAGATCTTGGTACCGATCTGGGCGATGCGCCTGCCGCCGGCGTGACGGTGGGCGCGACGTTCATGGCGGTTTTCGAAATCACTCAGCAGCAATGGACGACTTTAGGTGGATCGGCAGCCTGGTTAGATTCAGAGATTCGCGCCGCTGGCGGTGACGTCGTTGCGGCGGGAGCGCCTGCCTTTGGCATTTCCTGGTCGGCGGCTGATGCGTTGTGCACCAGCTATTCCGCCGGTCGTTCTTTTCGTTTGGCCTTGCCCAGTAGTGCGGCGTGGGAATTGGCCTGCCGCTCAGGGAATGGGGCTGGCTGGTTTGCCTGGGGAAATGCGATGGATGAAACCACGGTTCGGCCATACGCGGCAGTGTTCGAAACGCAGTCGGGAACGGCGGGGCCACGTCAGGCGGATGGTTCTCGCTTATCAAATGCGTACGGATTTTTCGATCTGCATGGCAATGTATGGGAATGGTTGGCCGAAAAAGATTCCTTTGGCGATGGCGTGATCAGTGGTGGATCGTGGAATGACGCGGTTCCGTTGTCACGTTGCTCCAATCGTGTGGCTTTAGATCCACGGGTGACTCATCCGTTGATTGGTGTGCGCCTGGTGTTGGTTCCATGAACGGTTTTGCTCGGCTCAATCTATTGATGGTTTTGTTAATGATCTTGCTCATCGCTCAGCCGTTGCGTGCCGCGACGGTGACGCTGGAGTCGGCCAACTTAACCTACGTGGCGGGCAGCGGCGCAGTCATCGTCAGCCCGACTGCGGTTTTAGCAGGCGCTGATTTTTCCAGTGGTTCACTATTGAATATCACCATGGCATTTACGGCGGGGCGAGTGGATGGTGAGGACTTGTTGCAGATCCGCGCCACCGGCACGGTCACCGTTTCTGCGGGAACGGTATTGGTCGCCGGTACGCCCATCGGAACGTATGTTGGTGGGACGGGTTCGACCTCGCTGGTCATTACGATTATGCCGGGTGCCACTTCTGCGAATGTGGAAACGGTGCTCCGTCATCTCGCCTATCACAACCTTGCTGGCAGCGGTGCGACAGCGGCCAATCGGACCATTCAATTCACCGTCAACGATCTCGCGGGAGCAGTCTCAGCAACACGTGTCGTCGCCGTTGGCCCTGGAAATGCCGTGCCTGCGCTGACGGTCGGCGGAACGTTATCGGTTCCGCGTACGGCACGTTTCGTCATTGATCCCGCGGCGTTGCAGGCGACCGATGCGGAGGACACGCCGGATTTGTTAGTTTACGAACTGAGTTCATTACCGCAGTCCGGTAATTTGCTGTTGGCAACCATTAGCGGAACCACGGGCGATATCACCGGAACCGTGGTGTTGGGTGGTGGGTTGACGACCTTTACTCAGGCGGACGTCAATGCCGGTCGATTACGCTATAGTCATTTAGGTGATCCCAATACGAGCACCGACGGATTTACCGTTTTAGTTCGCGATAGCGCCGGCGCGGCAACGCCGCCCACTGCGGTGAGCATTGCGATTATCGGCGGATTTGCCAATCCGGTGGTGACGCTGCCGAGCGGAATTCTGACGTGTATTGAGCAAGATGTGGCTCAGGCGATGGATCCAACGGCTCTGGCGACGCTCAACGTTGCGGTCGCCGAAGCGAACACGCGGCACTATCGCCGGGGTGAGGTGGTAGCACGTCTGGTGAATAGCTCTGGAAGCGATGTGGCCACCAGTGGCGATGTGATTTCGCTAAGTGATGCGACCGGAAGCACGCCGTCACCGACTCAGGTTGGCTACATCTGCGTGGTTGGATCCGACAGTTATATTCGCCACACAGCGAGCACCGCAAGTTTGCCGACCATCGCTGGAGTGAATCCGCCGGATCGTTTATTGGGCACCATCGATGCGATCGATAACGGCGCCGCAGGGCGTTCGCTCCGTATCGCTTTGGCTTTGACGGTGGTTGAAGTCACTGCGGATCATCCCTTGCCCAACGGCGATAGTTTGGTGAGCGAAACGGAAGTCGTTACGCCATCGGCAGTCGCTCAATTAATCGCGCAGCTCACGTTTAAATACGACGGAGATGCGCCGCCTGCGGCGATTCGCTTGCTTGATGTCAGTGTCAATGAAGCCACGCCCAATACCGGAGTGGGAAGTGCTCGGCGGTCGGTCGCGGTTACCCCGATCAACGATGCGCCATTATTTTCACCAACATCGCTGACGTTATCTGCGGTGGTAGGAGTGCCATTGATCGCGGCGGTCACCGCGAGTGATCCTGATTTACCAGGCGGAACGTCACTCAGCTATCGCTTAGCGTCTGCCGTTCCTGATTTGACACTTGATGCGGCGACGGGCGCGTTCACGTGGATTCCCTCAACTATGACCGC
>JANMYZ010000076.1:0-8001 GCA_031382605.1 Planctomycetota bacterium
CAAACTTCCACCGCAAAGGGCCTGGATAACCCTAAACACAGCAGTAGGAATTCAAACTTCCACCGCAAAGACGCTAAGAAAACCATGGGTTAGATTTGAAATCTCAGTGCTCAACGGCTTCACCAAACAGGTGAAGCTTGCTTTTATTGTAAGTCCTTTGCGCTCTTGGCGGCTTTGCGGTAAAATTGTTCTGTACTGCGGTTTCTAGGATAACGGATTCATGAGATCCTCCATTTTTTGAAGCGAAGATCCTACGCGAAGATCCAATTCTCCCAGCTTTGAATGCGCATAAGAATGCCGCGCACCAGCGCCAGGATGTGACCGTCGCCAGTGAAGATGGTGGCGGAGGCATCGGTGCCGACGGGGAAGGTGAGGTCCTTCATGCGTTCGTCGGTGATTTCGAGCAGCACGGGAATGCGCCCTGGATGACTATCATACGGCGCGCGGATGAGCTGCCCGTTGGGGCTTAGAGTTCCTTCGGCAAGAGCGGGCAACACGCGGATCACTTTCGCGCTGAACACATGTCCAGGCGCAGCGGTGATGGCGATCTCCGCCCTGTCCTCTGGGTCGATACCCAGCAACGCCTGCTGCGGAAAGGATCCAACCCACATGCGTTCCGCATGGATGAACGTCATCACCGTGGCGAACGGCATGGGCATGACGAGTTGCCCTGGGCGCAAGGTCACTTGCGTCACCATGCCATTGGCAGGGGCGCGCACCGTGCAGCACTCCAGATTGAATTGTGCTTCTGCCTTGGCGGCCGTCAGGCGCGCGACCTCAGCTTGGTACTGCTGCACGTCGTATACCGAACCGGCGCCAGTCTTGGCCAGTTCATCGGTTTGTTTCAAGCGGGTCTCAGCGAATGTGAGTTGCGCACTGACCTGAACGAGACGTTGACGATACGCGGTGTCTTCGACCTGGAACAACACGTCACCTTTTTTCAGCGGTATGTTCGGCGTCACCGGCACTTCAATCACCTTGCCTTGGATCAAGCAGGTAATCGGCGTTGACGGAGCGTAGAGCCGCACGTCCTTGGCGACCGGCGTATACATATTCAAGATTAAAAATCCGAAAAATCCCCCGACCACCGGGATGAAAATCGCCGTGACGACGGTGTAGTCGTTGACCGGAATCAGTTTGAATTTCTTAAACAGCAGCCAGCAAATGAATCCATAAATCGCGACGATGAGTTCTAACATGTCAGACTTCCTTCTTCACGGACACAGCGTTCGACGACAAAGCAGGAACAGCTTGGGTTGGCTGGCTAGCCAGACGCCGCTCCAACTCTGCAACGCGAGCAAGGAGCGCCGCGTCATTACCGGCACCCTCGACCCGCACCGAGAAGGTTTTCCCAGGCATAATCGACCAGAAATAAACCAACGGCCAGATCGCGTGCAGCGTGAACAAACTGATCCAGCACATGTGATGGATAATGCGCTTGTGCGGGTGATTGTTGGCTTCCGCGATGTGGTGCGGAATGCCATGCAGCCAGACCATGAAATACACCACCATGGTCAAGCCAAGGCAGAGGATGGCGAGACAGAAATATTCAAATCCGGTGGTCATTTTTTCCCTTTCGGCACGGCCTTGGAAGGCGGTGATTGATCTTCAGTCGTTGGCGGCGGTAACTCGAAACCACCACCCAGGCTGAGGTGTAAATTAATACGGTTCGTCAACGCTTCGACCTGGATGGCCACGCGCGCCAGACGAGCCTGCAGCGCGCGTTCTTGCACCAGAATAAGTAACAATTGATCGATAGCACCGGCATCGAAGCGCGCCTTCGTCAGCCGCTCGGCCTCGTTCTGATCTTTTTCTGCCGAGGTCAGCAAGTCGACGCGGGTAACTAAGCGACGCGATTCAGCCAGCGCCGTCTCCACTTGACGAAAGGCTTCGAGCGCGGCCTTACCATACAACGCCAACGCTTCGTCCTGCTTGGCGGTTTCAATGACCACTTGTTCCTTGAGTCGGCCACCGTCGAAGATTGGACCGAGCATGTTGGCACCCAAGTTCCAAAACGCGTCATTGAGTGACAGCGATTGGAAGTCTTGCGACAACGCTCCGGCATTCGCCGTGATCCCAATGCGCGGTAAACGTGCGGCTTTCGCCGACTCCACCTGATTAAATGCCGAGGCAACGCGACGTGTCGCCGCAATCACATCTGGTCGCCGTTCCATCAACTGGCTCGGCAGGCCCGCTGGCGGTGGTGATGGCAATTCGGGAAGAGTCGTAGCGATGGTCAGTTCTGCGGAAGGATAACGACCGAGCAACACCTGCAGTGAACGCGCCGCGTTTTCACGACCGCTCTTTGCTTTCTCCAGCGCATCTTCTGCTCCTGAAAGATCAGCACGCGACAAGGCCACATCCGTGCTGGCGGCTTTCCCTACCCGTTGGCGTTCGGTGGCGATCTCCAAATTACGTTTACGCAAAGCAACGGCACGGGTGAGGACATCTTCTTGCTGCACCGCCTGCGTGGCGAGGAACCAACCTTTCGCTACCTGCGCGGCCAACGATTCGCGAGCGAATGCGGTGTCAGCCGCCGTCGAGGCATACGCTTCCTGCGCTGCGCGCTGTCCGGCCGAAAGCCGACCCCACACATCAATTTCCCACGACATCGTCAGGCCCGCACCCATCTGATCTGTTTTAGGAGCGTTACCGCCACCAGCAGTTCCTGCACCAGCCGAAAGGCTCACTTGCGGCTTGAGGTCCGCGCCGGCCTGACGCGCCTTCGAGGCCGCCTGATCAAGCCGTGCGCTCATCGCCGCAAGATCGCGATTGCCGACGATGGCCTCAGCGACCAATTTTTCCAATTGCGGATCTTTGAAAGACTTCAACCAACCATCGGCGACCGCTCCGGCTTCGGCCTCTGAGACGAAACCCTTCGTCGGCACAGCACCAGGAAGTGCGCCAGCGGTTAGGTCGGCGTCGCGTGGCGTTTCTTTGGCGCCACAGGCAAACAATACCAGCGTGAATGAAAGCGGCATAAAGTGCCTGAAAGACATGGACCATCTCCCAAAAAAATGAACGGCTCAGGCAGGCACAAGAGCGCGGCAGCGTCGGAGCGGAACATCGCCGTGCAACCGGTTCATTGCCTCAAAGAAGCCTTTCCAGACGAGCCAGAAAACGCCCACCAAGCTCATTTCTTTTTCTTCGCCACATGCCTTCCCACGACCAGTGCTTCGCCTTCGGTCCCGAGTTCTTGAATGAGCGCGGCGACTAATCCGGTCCAGCCGGTTTGGTGACTGGCACCGACGCCGCGACCGGTGTCGCCGTGAAAGTATTCGTAGAACGGCACGCAATCGCGCCAGTGTGGATCTTGATCGAATAAGTCGACGCCGCCATTGGTTGGACGACGACCATCGCGGCTGCGCGTGAAGATCGACATCAAGCGGCGAGACAGATCATCAGCGATGAAATCCAGGTGCTGCTGCTTTCCCGAGCCGACTGGATATTCGACCGTATAGCTGTCACCAAGGAAACGATGAAAGCGACGCAGCGCGGTAATCAGGAAATAATTCACCGGCAGCCAAATCGGACCACGCCAGTTAGAATTCCCACCAAACATGCCGCTGTCAGATTCCGCCGGAACGTAACTCACTTTCCACGGCTCAGCCCCGACGGTGAAAATGTAGGGATCTTTCTCATGCACTTTCGACAGCGCACGCACGCCGTAGTCGGAGAGAAATTCCGCCGGATCCAGCATGCGCTTGAGGATATGTCCCAAACGATCGCGATCGACCAAGCTAAAGAGCCGTAGGCCCTCTTCGCCTTCGCGCTGCGCCTCGTCCCGCAGCCACGCCAATTCCGGACGGTTGCGCACAAAACGCTGCATCCACTCCGCCATATCCGGATCGCGAGCTTCTTTTGGTTGCAGATAGGTCGAGAATAACGGGATCAAGCCGACCATTGAACGCACTTTGAGCGGCACCAAGCGATCCGGCAGTCGTAAGACATCGTAATAAAAACCGTCCTGCTCATCCCATAAATTGAGGCCGGTGCCACCAACGTTGTTCATCGAACGCGCGACGTAGAAGAAATGAATCGCGTACTTCGTCGCCATTTTGCGATAGATCGGATTTTCATCTGCCAGTTCGAGGGCAATGGTCGCCATATCCGTGCTGAAGGTCGCCATCCACGCGGTGCCATCTGACTGTTCGATATGGCCGCCGGTCGGCAGCGGTTTCGAGCGGTCGAACACCCCAATGTTATCAAGGCCAAGAAAGCCACCGCCGAAAAGATTGCTACCGCTGGCATCCTTGCGGTTGACCCACCACGCGAAGTTGAGCGCCAATTTTTGAAACATAACTTCGAGAAATGAACGGTCGTGACGACCCCATACTTGTTTGGCAATTTCATAAACTCGCCACGCCGCACGGGCGAGCACCGGCGGATTCACGTCATCGAATGCCCACTCATAAGCAGCAATCGCGCCGTTGGGATGCTGATAGCGCTCGCTGACCATCAGCAGTAATTGATCCTCGGCGAACTGCGGATCGATGTAGGCCAACGCAATACTGTGAAAACCAAGATCCCACGCAGCAAACCACGGGTATTCCCACTTGTCCGGCATGCTGATAACATCAGCCGCTTCGAAATGATCCCACTGACGATTACGACCATGCGCCAATTTACCGGCACCATCCGGTGAGGTCTGACGTTGCCATGCTGGCACGCCGTAGGCGAACCATTGCTTGGTCCATATCATCCCGGCCCACGCTTGGCGCTGCACACGCCGCGTATCGTCATCAATATTTTTGGGCTGTAAGGCCGCATAAAATGCATCGGCATCAGCCTGACGCGCGGCGATCGTCGTTGCGACGTGCTGGACGATATCGCTGACGACCGTGGTGGTCGCGCTGTTGCTCAGCTTGCTTTGCGCTACTGGCTTTGCTGCGGGCGCGGCCTTTTGTCGCAGCCGCAGAGTGACCTCAACGGTGGCGCCAGCAGGAACGTCCAAGTGATAGCGTGCCGCTGCCTTAGTACCTTCTTGGCGTGGATTCACCGCCGTCTGTTTACCATGCACCACGTAATCGTTGATGCCGTCTTTGACGTAAAGACCGCTGCCGGGTTGATTGAAAATACGTTTGGTATTGGTCTCGTTCTCGGTGAACAACAAAGCGGGATCACCCTGCGGTCCAGGCGCACATTCCAACACCCACTCACCGAGGAATTCATGCTGTGCCGCAATCGTTGCGGCACCGGACACCGCAGACATTGTGGGCCGCGAAGTGCCCTCCGTGCGATCGGGGCCCCAGCTCCACGTATTGCGGAACCACAGCGTCGGCATCACGTCAAGGCTAGCCGCATCTGGACCACGATTGGAAACCGAAATACGAATGGCGATGTCGTCAGGCGACGCCTTGGCGTAGGTCACCTCAACGTCGAAATAACGTCCGTCATTGAAAATACCGGTGTCGACTAATTCATATTCCGCCTCGTGTTTGTGGCGCACTTTATTGGTCGCGACTAACTGATCATAGGGAAACTCCGCCTGCGGATATTTATAGACCATGCGCAACAACGAATGCGACGGCGTGGCATCCAAATGAAACCAATATTCCTTGGCATCCTCGCCGTGATTCCCTTCCATATTATCAAGGCCAAAAAATCGTTCTTTGAGGATCGGGTCTTCACCATTCCACAGCGCCAGCGCAAAACACAGCAACTGATTCTCATCACTGATGCCAGCGATGCCGTCGTCGCCCCACCGATAGGCGCGCGAACGTGCCTGATCATGCGGAAAATAGCGCCATGCATTGCCATCGGCAGAATCGTCCTCACGCACCGTGCCCCACGAACGATCACTGAGGTACGGTCCCCACTTCCGCCACGCGGCGGGATCGGTCAGGCGCTTGGCTTCTACAGATTCAATGAGGGTCATGATCAGCTCCAAAACGTGGCCACGATGAAGAACGCTCAGGGCATATCACCTCGACCAAGCACGCGCATCCGATTTCCCCTTCAGACGCCTGAGGGTTAATGAAAACGCCCCCCATCAGCCTAAAAACCGCAGTAGGAATTCAAACTTCCACCGCAAAGCCGCTAAGACGCAAAGGAAAACAGAGGAAAACGTAGATCAAAAGTAAAACCTGAGTGATCAATGGCTTCACCAAACGCGCCAAACGGGTGAATGCTATCTTTGCTGTAAGTTCTTTGCGCTCTTGGCGGCTTTGCGGTAAAATGGTTTTCTACTGCGGTTTCTAGGTTCAGCGTTTCGCTAGCGGCTCTTGCGCGTTCGTCGCTTTCAATCGCCACACCAGCATCAGCGGTGCGAGCACACCTAAGGCGCCAATCAGGTACGGGCCTGATGGGGCAAAGCGAAAATAAATGACGGCAGCAAGTAATGGACCGATCGCGCGGCCAAGGGCACCGGCAGAGCGAAATGAGCCGAGGACGGCGCCCTGGTTTCGTTCATCGACGGCGAGACTGACCATGGTGTTGAGCGCAGGAAAAATGAACCCCGTGCCGGCTGCCAATAAACTGAGGCCGGCGACTAACAAAGCGATGTGAGGGAACCAATCGACTGCAGCGATTAGCAGAAAGCCAGGGATCAGAAAAATAAAACCCCACATCGCCAACGTGCGCTGATCAACGCGACCGGCCAAACGACGGTAAACGCCGCCTTGAATCATCGCTGACACCAATCCCATCCAAGCAAACAACCAGGCATTATCCACCGGGCTGAAACCACAGCGTTGAGCGGCGAGAAAAACCAAAGTCGCTTCCATGCCAGCGAAAAGCAACGTGTGCAGCATGAAGGCGAGATTCAGCGAGGCGACTCGGGCGCCGAAACGTGGCCGCAAAAGCGCCAAAGGATTGGCACTGCGACCACCTTCATCAGCGCGGCTGCGGCGTTCTGGGGGCAAGGTTTCGCGGAAGCGAAAAGTGATCCACAGCAGGTTCCAAGCGCCCAGCGCGAAAGCGACCAACGCCGGAGTTGAGAACTCATTTGCGCCGAGCGCGGCCAACCACGGAATCTGATCAATGCGCGGCAATACTCCGTAACTGAATCCACCGATGGCTGGTCCCAAAATAAAGCCCAGTCCAAAGGCCATACCCAGAATACCCATTCCACGAGCGCGTGTCTGCGGCGTGCTGATATCAGCCACCGCCGCGTTGGCAGCAGAGACGTTGCCGGTCATCGCGCCAGCCAGTAAACGTGACACCAGTAAGACCGTGAAATCATCAGCAAAAATCCAAATCAAATACGCCAACGTGTTGCCCGCACAAGAAATCAGCAACACCGGCCGACGACCGATGCGATCAGACAGTCGACCCCAAAATGGCGCCGCCAGAAATTGCAGACCGGAATAACAGGCACCAATCAAGCCGCCAAACAACGCTGCTCGCTGCCATTTTTCGCCCATCGGAAACCAGGAATCGACAATACCCATGGCCCAGCCCAACAGGCCTTGATCATGGGTGGTGTAATATTCCAACATGTGACCGAAGAGTGGAAAAATGATGCTGAAGCCGACCAAGTCGACAAACAACACCATGAAAATGGCACCAAGGCCCGCAGGACGAGAGGATGGAATCATGAGGCGCAGGTCCAGCGTTCTAAATGAAGGAGCGAGAAGGTTTTGGAAAATAGTTGGCTGATCAGCCGAGTCTTCTGCAAATCAGCAACTTGCCACGAACCGACCAGTCGCGCACATGCCTGATGAACTTGGTGACTCCTGTATAGATCTGAAAAGACAGATTGAACAGGAGGGCGCGGAGGCGCAGAGTTAGTGTGAGATCGGAAGACAAAGAGAACCCTCGCCTCCGTCCTGCGCGATCCTTCTCTACTTCTTTGCGCCTCTGCGCGCTCCTATTCAATGCTGTATTTTCAAACCGCTTTTATCCAACCACGTAAACCGTGATAAACAGCAGTACCCACACGATATCAACGAAGTGCCAGTACCATGATGCGGCGACCACGGAAAAATGGCGACGACCTTTGAAGTGGCCGAATTCCAAACGCATCAGGACCATGAATAACATGACTAAGCCAATGGCCAC
>JANMYZ010000094.1:0-5494 GCA_031382605.1 Planctomycetota bacterium
CCATGATCAATACCGCGCTGACGAAATCGCGCATGCGCTCGCCAACTAACTTGCGACTGCCAAGGATCGCAATCGGCGTCAGCCACGTCACCAATTGAATCAGCCAAGCGCTTAAGCCATCGCTCGCCAGATGCAGGTGCACCGTAGCATTGGTGCCCCACAAGGTGAACCACGGCAGGCTGACGTCCAACCCCGGCATGCAGGTAACCAGCGGCAACCCCAGCAGAGCGACCATGAGGGAGAGCAAGAAGCCGACGCGAAAACTCGATTCGCCATCTTTGCCAGAGGCGAAGACGGTAATCAGAGCGGCGACAAGCGGCGCAACGAGTAAAGCGTAGAGGAGCATCTGGGGGCTATCCGCGGGCGGTCAAAAGAGGAATTCAAGCAGCAAGAAGATGATTGCTACGCCGAGCGCTGTAAGGCCGACGACCCAGGCGAGTGGTCCGGTGAGCAATACCAGCGACACCAAGCCAACCGCACCAGAGGCGCTCAAGGCCAGTGAACTGCGCAAACGTGGACGTTGGATGCTGGTGTAGCCATCACCCAAAAAGCGCGCGACATCGGCGGTCAAACCAACCACGCCAGCGACCAAGGCATCGACGATCCAAGCCATGATCCAGGCGGTTATTTTGGTCGGCAGAATAACCGTCACGTGATAGACGCGATCGAAACCCCAGGTCCACCAAGCGGCGAAACCGACCAGATCTTTTTCGGCGCTGTCGACATGACCGCGACGCCAGATGAGGAAGGCAACGAAAAGTCCAACCAGAGCTGCGGCCAGTCCGGCAATCATCGGCCAATGCGAGCCGTGACCATGAACGGGAACAGCCACCGCAGTTTTTGGTGTTAGGGACAACTGCAAGTAAGACTGAGCATGATCAAGGACTGGGTTCAGGTACGATTGAAACGCAACCGTACCAAACGGCCCCAACACTGGTGACCATAACGCGCCAACCACTAAACTACCAAAGCCCAAAATGGCGATCGGAATCAGCATGGTTGCTGGTGATTCGTGCACCTTACCTTTCACTTCATCGCTGTGACGCGCCGGGCTCCAGAAGGTCAGGTACATCACGCGACTCATGTAAATTGCGGTCAACAAGGCCACCCCTACCGCCACCGCGCCGATGAACGGAGCAAAGCCATGACCGTCAAACAGGCGCTCCAAAATTAAATCTTTAGAGAAGAAACCCGAACCGCCGGGCAGACCAATAATGGCGAACCAGCCGAAGAAGAAGCACGCATGGGTAATGGGCATGAGCTTGGTCAAGCCACCCATCCGGCGCATATCTTGTTCGTGGTGCAAACCATGGATTACCGAACCGGCAGAAAGGAACAGCGTCGCCTTGAAGAAAGCGTGGGTGAAAACGTGAAACAGCGCGACGTCAAACGCACCAACGCCGCAGGCCATGAACATAAAACCAAGTTGACTGACGGTCGAATAAGCCAGCGCCTTCTTGATATCCAACTGCACCAGACCGGCGATCGCGCCCCAGGCCGCGGTCAAACAGCCAACCACTAACACCACGTCTAATGGCGTCAGGCCAAAGAACACCGGCGCAGACGCGTGCACAAAAACATCTGACAAACGTGCCAACAGATAAACCCCCGAGGTCACCATGGTGGCGGCGTGAATCAGCGCCGACACCGGAGTCGGACCAGCCATGGCATCAGGCAACCACGTCACCAATGGAATTTGCGCACTCTTGCCGGTACAGCCCAAAAATAGGAGCAAGCAAGCAGCGCCGAGCAGGCCCGCGCTAGCTGAAATCAACGGAATGTTTTTCTGATCTTGGAACCACGCAGCGATGTCTTGGTAATGCATGCTTCCCTGGCCATTGCTGTTCATCACCACATACAGCGCAAAGGCACCGAGCAGAAATCCAAGATCGCCAATGCGATTCACAATGAAGGCTTTGCGCGCAGCATCGTTGTATTCGTTGTTCTGATGCCAGAAGCCAATCAGTAAGTAAGAGCACATGCCCACGCCTTCCCAGCCCAAGAAGGTCATCGGCAAACTGTCGCCGATGACCAAAATGATCATCGAAAACATAAACAGATTGAGGTAGGCCATGAATCGCGCAAAGCCGCGATCTTCCCACATGTAGCCAACCGAATAGAGATGAATCAACGTGCCGATGCCGGTGATAAAGAGCAGCATCATGCTGGTCAGGCGATCAAACATCAAACCGGCCGTCAAAGAGAACGAAAAGCTATCCGACTTGAAGGCAATCCATTCCCATAAATTTTGCGTCAGAGCCGTATTCCCAGGAGTCGCAATACTGCTGAGTTTGATGGCCGCGATCACCGTCAGCACGAATGCCAGACCTGGCATCAACACGGCAATCACCGAGACGAATGCGCGACTTGGGCCGTACGCACTGCGCGCACCGCCCAGGCTCAATGCACCGTTCAGGATGGCACCCAGCAATGGCAGAAAAGGAATGAGCCAGAGCAGCTCGAACGTAACTTTCACCGGTCTACTCCTTCATGTCCGCGAAGGCGTCGCTATCGAGCGACTCGCGGCCACGGACGATGCAGATCACCATCGCGAGACCGACACAGGCCTCCGATGCGGCGATGGCAATGATAAAAATGGGCGTCATCTGGCCGAACAGCGAAGCGTTGCCAGCAAATTCACGACTAAAACCGATGAAGCTCAGATTGACCGCGTTGAGCATCAATTCGATGCCCATCAGCAAAAGAAACACATTGCGACGGGTCAACGCCACGGCGAGCCCCAGACAGAACAGCACGGCAGCGACCACCTGCACGTCGCCGAGAGCGATGTAATTGATCATCAGTGCTGCCCTCTTTCTTCATGAGCAGCTTCATGAATAGCTTCGTGCGCAGCTTCAGCTGGCGGTCGACTTGCAAGCGAGCGTTTCGCCAGCACCACCGCGCCAACCACCGCAGCGAGCAAAACCACACCAATCAGTTCGAAGAGGATGTAAAAACCAAAACCCTGGGCGCGAATGTCGAACATCACCGCCGACAACAGCGCAATTTCGCCGCGTGGCACCGCAACCGCGCGGAAGGTCACACTGGCGCTGCCATTGTGATTCTTCGAACCGCTGATGGTGAGCTTTGCTGTGTGAACTCCCGTCGACTCAGCGTACGGATGACGAATTTCGCGACTTGTAGCGGTATTCTTATCACCGAAATCCCAGGCATAGGTCGCGCCTTCGCCAGCATCGACTGCTGCGAAATGCACATTGGTCGTGCTTTGATCCGCATGTGGACGCTCAATCAAACCGGCTTTGTCATCGCGCACAAACGTTGGCTTCGTTGCACCGAGCGTGGTCATTACCAACGCTGCACCGAGCACCACCGGTAAAGCGAGGGCCGTCAAACTAAACCAGTCAAAAACGGGAATGCGGTGCTCTTTGGCCTGATTCAAAACCATGATGACGAACACCACCAACATCATCACCGCACCCGCGTAAACTAAGACTTGCAGCACAGCCAAGAACGGACTGTTCAGCAAGGCATAGATGCCTGACATGCTCAGCATCACGCCGATCAAATAGATCGCACCGTTGATCGGATGGCGCGCCAGCAGCAGGCCAAGACCGCAGAAGATGGCTATACCGGCAAACAGCCAGAAATAGGCGGGACCTAAGATTGCGTCGAGCGAGTGGAACATGGCGTTTCGTGGTCGAATGTGGACAAAGAAGCGGACAAAAAAGCGGACAAAGAAGCGGACAAAGAAGCTGAAGTCTTTAAGAGTGGTTAGTGGTACGTTCCGGATTTGAATTCTTCAAGCGCTTGAGCGTTCAGTGAACCGCCAGGCGCTTTTTGACTCTGAAGATCATCCGCCGGATATTCCGACGGCTTCCAGTCCATCATGGACTCGCGATTAATAACAAAATCGGCGCGGTTGTCGCCCGCCATTATGGCTTGGCGTGTGTCCATGCGAATCGCATCGCACGGGCACGCTTCCACGCAGTAACCGCAGAACACACACAACAACAAATCGATTTCAAAACGCACTGGGCGTTTTTCGATATGCATGTCAGGTGATTCTTCAGCGACGATGTTGATGCAGCGCGCGGGACAGGCGGTCGAGCACATGAAACAAGCCACGCAGCGGGGACTGCCATCGGGGCGTTTCATCAGGCGGTGGCGAGCGCGATAATCACGCGGCAGGTCTGGCTGTTGCTCAGGATAATTGAGCGTTGGGAACTTGGTTATACCGCTCAAATTGCGCACCGCGTGGCCCATGGTGGTCGCCAGACCTTTAAAGATCTCGACGAAATAGAGCTGTTCCCAGAATGTGAGATTGGGACGAGGGATTACTTTCGCCATGGTCGACCTACTTCACTAACTTGGCGATGAGCGCGGTAACCAGCAGGTTTACCAACGCGATGTTGAGCATGACCTTCCAGCCGAGCGCCATGATCTGGTCATAGCGGAAACGCGGCAGGGTCCAGCGTACCCAGACGAACAACCAAGCGACGGCCAAGGTTTTGCCCAGTACGATGTGCAGTTGAATGACGGCGGTAACCAAACTCACCCACAGCGGATAAATTGGTTTAGCTTCATAGACTGCACCTGACAACGGTGTCGGCGAGCCCAACGCGAAAGCCAACGCACCGCCGGCCACGGAAAGAATCGCTAAGAACATGAACAATCCGGAAAAGAGCGAAAATTCTTTGACGCGCTCAGCTTTGTCGCTGACGGGCAAGGCGGCGTACGCTTTTTTATGCACGCTTACCAAATGGCTCAGCAGTAAGAACACGGCCGCACCGATAAACAAGAACACGCCTCCGACCTGACCCAAATGCGCTTTAATCCATGCGGTATCCAGCACCACCCAGTGGAAACCTGTCGTTGCAGCGGCCGGATCAAGGGCGCCGAAAGACGGCACCGGAATGGGGAACGGTGCCAAGCTGTAACCACCAAGGTATAAGGTCGAGATCAGCACCGACGCCAGCAACACATGCAAGTATTCCGCGGTCATGAACATCATGAACTTCGACGAGGCGAATTCGGTATGGAAACCCGCGACCAATTCAGAGTCACCTTCGGCGACGTCGAAAGGAGTACGATTGCACTCCGCAAACATCGAGACCAAGAACAGCGCAAAACCAACGGGCTGGACGATAATGCCCCACGCGTGGGTGGTCTGCCATTCAACGATGCGGGTCAGGCTGAAATCGCCGACCAACAAGATCAGGCCAAGCACCGACAAACCCATGCTGACTTCGTAACTGATCATCATTGCCGATGCGCGCAGGCCGCCGAGCAAAGAGAATTTCGAATTCGACGCCCACGAACCCAGCACCACGCCATAAACTGACAACGAACCAATCGCGAAGGTCAGCAAGAGTCCAGCATTGAGATCGAAGACCTGGCCACTGATAACTTGCAGCGGACCGCCCTCTGGCTGATGAACGATCGGAGCAAACCACGGCAACGCGGCCGGAGTCAAAATTGCCGTCACCACCGGAATCGCAGGCGCCAAGATGTACCACCATTTGTGAGCGAACGG
>JANMYZ010000131.1:0-10472 GCA_031382605.1 Planctomycetota bacterium
CTTGTTTGCAGGCATCGGCTAACGCGTTTTCCGCACGATCCCAGGTCGCGTCGTCGCCGACGCGGGTGGCTGGGCGGGTCGAAAATTTAACGATGACCTTGTCGTCGCCGAAACCGAAGTCGGCGTACACTTCTTTCAGCAACGCGCAGAAAGAAGCGACTTCTCCAGGGATTTGTGCTTCGGTGCAGAAAATATGCGCGTCATCTTGGACGAAGCCACGTACGCGCATGATACCGTGCAAAGCACCGCTGACTTCGTTGCGCGTGCAGGCGCCGAATTCGGCCATGCGCAGGGGTAGATCGCGGTAGCTCTTCAAACCTTGTTTGAAAATTTCGATGTGGCCGGGACAGTTCATCGGCTTGAGCGCGAACAGCCGTTTTTCACTTTCGGTAACGAACATGTTGTCGCGATACTTTGCCCAGTGGCCCGAACGCTCCCACATGGATTGCGGCATGATGGACGGCGTTTTCACTTCGACGTAGCCGTGAACGCGAATCTTGGCGCGGACGTAATCTTCCAAGGCGCGATAGATCGACCAGCCCTTGGGATGCCAAAAAATTTGACCAGGATTTTCGTCATCGACGTGGAAAAGATCCATTTCTTTGCCGAGCTTACGATGGTCGCGTTTTTTCGCTTCTTCGATGCGCGTCAGATGCGCCTTCAAACCTTTGTCGTCGGCAAAACAAGTGCCATAGACGCGCGTCAACTGATCGCTGGTTTGATTGCCGTGCCAGTAGGCGCCAGCGACACTCATGATTTTGAACGCGCTCAGCACGCCGGTGCTGGGGACGTGCGGCCCAGCGCACAAATCTTCCCACGCTTCGCCTGGGACGCCGGTGGAATAGAACGAAAGGGATTTTGATCCCTTGGCGATCGCGCGCTCAGCGTTGTCGGTTTTGTATTTGTCGTTCAGCGTCCGTGCTAAACCGACATCGCAGGCGTAATCGGTGCGCGTGAACGGACGATTGGCCTGGACGATTTCTTTCATCTTCGCTTCGACCTTAGCGAAATCGCCATCGGTCAACGTCACCGCCTCATCGGCAGCGTTGCGAATTTGCATGTCGTAGAAGAAACCTTCCTCAATCGACGGGCCATACGCCAAACGCGTTTTCGGATAGAGCGAGCAAATCGCCTCTGCCAACACATGCGCAGCCGAATGGCGCAGCACCGCCAAAGCATCAGGGTTATCGTTGCTCGCGGTGATGATGCTGATGTTGGCATCACGCTCGATCAGGCGGTCCAAATCGCGGACCTCAGTGCCGTCCAGTTTCACCGCGATGGCCTTCTTGGCCAAGCCAGGCCCAATCGCCAAAGCCACATCGCGACCGGTGACCGGCTTATCAAAGGACAGAACTTTGCCGTCAGGCAGCGTAAAATGGGACATAAGAAAACCTCAGTTTAAGGAGCAGATGAAAGTGACAGGAAAGTGACAGATAAGGGAATAGCGCACAGCGACACGACGCCCACACGCCAAAGGGTGGAGCGTCAGCAAGTAGTTCGCGTCGTAGTCCATCCGTACATCGGCGCGGACGCTAGCGCCGCTGGGATGCACGGTCAATCACAGCGCCCGGCTTGCATTTGTTTCGCCAGTAGGAAAAGAGGCGCTTCCGGGGAATCGCTCGATGGCGTTAGTTGGGATAAATCGAATCTGCATTCATCATCCGGAGCGTGCTGGTTTCGCGACCTGCATGTCGTGTCGGCAGGTGGTGTGCCAAGAATGCGCCACCACGCGCGATGACATCAATTACTGTCGACCCTGTTTAGGAGCCTTGCATCAGACCGCTGGAGAAACCGGTCGTTGGCGTCTGCTGGCTGCTCAGTTCATGCAACTCGTGGCTTTGGTCGCACTGTTCATTGCCACCGCGTGGTTGATGACCTGGGCGCTCGCGACGATCGCAGGCTGGCAATGAGCGGACGCGCCTCCGCTGCTTTGGATGCCGCAGGCCGAGGCGCGGAGCTGGTCCGTCGTTTGCCGACCTGGGTTGGCGTCTTGTTGCTGTCGGCGCTGCCCGCCCGTTTGTTGCTCGCCTACGTCATCTGGCAGGCTTGGCGTCTTGGCGATGAGGCGGTCGCTGCGGGTGAAGCCCTGCGGTCGTTGGCGTATATCGCCGGAGGCGCTTGGGTGATTGCGCAGATTGGTCGACAATTTTTTGTTCGCGCTTGTGCGTTGGAATTGGATGGCGGTCGGTTACTGGCGAGTGCGGTGCTGCGCGTACCGTGGTCCACCATCATCGCCGCATTGTGGTTGGCGCTGTTGCTTGAAGT
Source organism: Planctomycetota bacterium (assembly GCA_031382605.1). Classification (GTDB taxonomy): domain Bacteria; phylum Planctomycetota; class UBA11346; order UBA11346; family UBA11346; genus BOG-1363. The sequence goes on from JANMYZ010000131.1 coordinate 2,266, forward strand.
GTTGTTTTGGCTGACCTTGCCGACCGTGATTCCGGCGTTGGTGGTTTTGGTATTGGCTCCTGTTGGTGCCGCGTGCGTGGCTGAATCAGGGCCTGGATGGATCGCGCCGATACGTCGTCTGGGTCAAGTCGTTCGACCATTGCCGTTGCTTATTTTGGGCATGGGTTTTTTCATCGCGTTGCCATTGGCGATGATCAATCTGCATCTGGTCGTGCGCCTGTTGTTATGGCTCACCGAAGGACTTGCTGGTTTTGACGTCGCCTATTGGCAGGCGGTGTTATCCGCTGAACAGCCATTATATTGGCTGCAAATAACCGCTGGTGCGACGTTGGTGCTGGAACCATTTTGGCTGGCCGCTGCGATGGTCGAAGTGCGTCAAGCGCGCGCACGCCATAGTGGTGAAGATTTGCGTCAGTGGTTCGGCGACTTGGTCGCGCGGAAGGACACATGATGCGCATCCTGGCATTGTTGTGGCTCACCATGCTTGTGCTTCCGGCGGCCGAATCCGTGTGGTCGCCAATGCAGTATCGTCAGCAGGTGCAACAGTTGAGCATGGCTCTTCAGGCTGGTGATGATGTGAAAATTGTGGATCTGGCGAAAGAGATTGCCGAAGCACAAATTGCTTGGCCGACAGGCATTTTACCTGGTGATCCCACGTTGCTGCCATTAGCTCAACGTCATGCGCTAGGAATGCTGCAACAACGAATCAGTGCGCTGCAGCGCGACTTGGCAGTCATAAGTCAGACAGAAAAAACGGACCTCGCTGGAACGCAAATCGATCATTCCGCGCTTGCACGTTTGTCCGAGCGCGAAGCCGCTGCTGGTGCAAAACTGCAAACCGGTGGCGCTGTGGCGGCAAATCCGTTGGATCTTGATAATCTGCCGCTGTCTTTGGGTGATCGCATCGCAGCGATCGGTTCCTGGCTGTGGGATCAGCTCGTCGCGTTGTATCATTGGATCCGCGACTGGTTCCGTGGCTCAGAAAATTCGAGCACGAATGGCGATGGTGCGGTGGTGTCGCTGACCTTGATCCTGGTCGGCGCCGTGGGGTTGGTTGCCCTGGTGTTGGCGATTCTGGCGTGGCGTCGCCGTGAACCACCGATGGTGGTGACGGAGTCGACATTGATGGCGACGCAGGCAGATGCCGATCCGCGTTCGCGCGCTGCCGATGAATGGATTCGCTACGCCCAAGAATTGCTTGCGCTTGGCCGTCATCGCGAAGCGATTCGGGCGTGGTATCACGCCATTCTGGTTGGCTGTTGGAGTAACGGATTGTTGCATCATCGCGTTGGGCTGACCAATTGGGAATATGCCTTGGCCTTATCGGCGGCGAATTCGTGGCGTGCGCGGTTCCTTGATTTGACCCAGCGTTTCGATCAAGCGTGGTATGGCGGCCGGGTCGAAATCGACGAGTCCCACGCCTTTGCTCTTGAGGCCGAGCAAATCTTGTCGCAGTTGCGCTCGGCCAAGAATCCCAAGTCCGCGAGCGCCGTATGAAGTGGCTCATCGTGGTCTTTATCGCTTTCGCGGTCAGCTGCTTGTGGTGGCTGGATGCTGAACGTGGCACCGTTCATAGTCGACAAGACGACGGCTCAACCTTGGAACGTGGGCCGAAAGGTTTATCGCTCGCCCGTGCCTATTTAGATGAGGTCGCAGAGCGCCGTTCGTCACTGCTGACGCGTTCGTTGGCCCAGGCTCAACTCCCTGAAAATGCCGTTGTTTTGCGCATCGTTCCTGGGGAAAGTGAATTGCAGTCCAGGACCAAAAAAGTCTATAAGCGCGACGATGTCATCGAAAAACCAACGTGGCCAGATGATGAACCATGGGTTTCGCGCGGTGGTCGTTTGGTGGTGGCATTTCAGGGAACCGGCGAGGCATTTAAATCCACCTTGGCCGCCAACAAGCCAACCGTGGTCTTGCCGATCTTGCCCAGGATTACGACCGTGATTCCTGCGCAGTACGCGACGCTGACCGATGAACAATTATTGGAAGCAACGCCGATTATTACCGTTGGCAGCCGTGTATTAGTGGCTCGGCGTCAGGTGGGTGCAGGTGAGGTGTGGTTGGTGGCGTGCCCAGAAATTTTTACCAATCAGCATTTGTTGCGGGGAGATCATGCGGCGCTGTTGTTGGCCTTGGTCGGGACTCAGCGTCCGGTGTGGTTTGACGAAAAAATTCATGACGTCGTCAGTGACGATGGCTTAGTGATGTTGCTGCGCCGTTGGGGATTGGGGCCGGCCTTGGCCATCGGAGTGTTGTTGGTGGTGCTGTGGTTTTGGCGTGGGCGAGTTTTGCTTGGACCGCCGGCAGATCCTTGGCGTGATCATCGCGCTGAAGCGGTCGAAGGAGTGGACGCTCTTGCTGGGCTCTATCATCGCGCTTTGTCGCGTCGTGAGCTGATCGACCTATATCGTCAACGCTTATTGCGTGAGGTCATCTGGCGCACTGGTCAGCGTCCGCTGACCGCGCGTACCACTGTCGATCGTTTGACCGCTGGTTTGCGCCTGCCCGCTGGCGCGCTCGGCGAAGCTGATTTTCTTCGTATGATGAACCACATTAACCAGGCCTTCAGGAGTCTTCGTGATGAATACCGTCGCTGATGTTCATGATCTTGCCCAACGTTTGCGCACCAACCTTGATCGGGTGGTGATCGGTCAACCGCTGGTTAAAGAGCGTTTGCTGGCCTGCCTACTGGCTGGTGGTCATGCCTTATTGGAAGGCGTGCCAGGGACGGCGAAAACGCTGTTGGCGCTGGCTCTTTCGCGCTTGTTGGGCTGCACGTTTCGCCGCATTCAGTTCACTCCCGATCTGATGCCGATTGATTTGCTGGGCACCAATATCTTCAATCAGAAGACCCAGGACTTCAGCTTCGTCCCAGGCCCAGTGTTCACCGAAGTATTGCTGGCCGACGAGATCAATCGCACGCCACCGCGCACGCAGTCGGCGTTGCTGGAAGCGATGCAGGAACGCGCCGTCACGATTGACGGTCATCGTCACGCACTGTCGCCAGCGTTCTTTGTCTGCGCCACGCAAAACCCCATCGAATTTGAGGGCACCTATCCACTGCCGGAAGCGCAGCGCGATCGTTTTTTGCTGAAGATCAGCATCAATCATCCAGAGCGTGAAGATGAGTTGTCGGTGCTGCGCGCGTACGCCTCTGGCAATAGTTTGCACGAACATGAACTGCACTCGTTGACGCCGATCACTGATCCGGCGGGCATCGTCCGCGCCCGCGCGGTGGTGGTGTCACAAGTGCGGGCCGAAGAAAAATTATTGGCGTACATTCGTGATGTGGTCGCTGCCACGCGTAACGATGACAGCTTGCAGCTTGGCGCTGGCCCGCGCGCGAGTCTCGCGTTGCTCGCCAGTTCACGCGCTTTGGCGGCGGTGCGTGGGCGAGATTTCATTACTCCAGATGATGTGAAAGAACTGGCTCCGGCGGTACTGGTCCATCGCGTGACGCTGGCGCCAGAGGCGGAGATGGAAGGCACCGGCTTGGACGCCGTGTTGGAAAAGATTTTCGCTCGTATCGAAGTGCCGCGCTGAGTTACTGGTGAACATTCGCCCAGGACCATATCTCATTCCCGCACTTGCTGCGGTCGCCACGCCAGCCTTGCTGGCGGTGTGGTGGGCGCCCGCAGGTTTTATCGCCATCGGTGCGGTACTCGGCGTAGTGGGATTGGCCGTTGCAGAAGCATGGTGGTTGGGCCGCGTTCGCTTGCAGGCGCAACGCGCACCGCGTACGGCGGTGTCGTTGGGTCGGCCGCTCGCCTTGCCGCTGCAACTGCGCCATGACGCGGCGGCGGAACTGGCGTTGGTCGCGCGTTGCCTGATCGCTGATCAATTGGGTGGAGGTTCGCAAACGGCGGGTGGTCGCTGTGCCGCAGGAGCGACGTTGCATTTGTCATTTACGGCGCACGCGCAGCGGCGGGGAGAAATGGAATTGCCAGCCGCCATGGTTGCTTGGACGCGCTGGGGTTTGATTGAGCGCATCACCGGCGTCGGTACCGCTGCCGTGGTCGCAGTGATTCCAGATCTGACGGCGGTGCGTCGTTTACGTCGTCAATTAGACGCGTTGTTTTTGCGTGGCATGGGCACGCGACTGGCGCCGCGCATTGGTCAAGGGCGCGAGTTTGATCGCTTGCGCGAATATGTGCAGGGCGATGACTTCCGTCATATCGCTTGGAAAGCTGCGGCTCGGCGCAATCAATTGATCGTGCGCGAATATCGCGTTGAACGCTCGCAAGATGTGTTGTTGTGCTTGGACAATGGTCATCGCATGACCGCTCGGGTCGCCGGGCCTGAGGGTTGGCTGACGCGTACCGATCACGCCGTGAATGCGGCGGTCGTCACCGCGTGGCTATGCAATCGCTGCGAAGATCGCATTGGCTTGCTGTCGTTTGCGGCTGATGTTGATCGCGGTGTTCCGCAGGGTCGTGGCCCCGCGCACTTGGCAGCGATCACGGCGTTTGCCACCGGCATTGAAGAGCGTTGGCTACATACCGATTATCGCGCGTTGGCTGGGCATTTGCGCCGTCGTCTGCGCCATCGCACGCTGGTGCTCATCGCGACGGTGTTGCCAGAACCTGGCGATCACGGCGATTTGCTGGCGGCAATCCGCATGCTGGTACCACGACATTTACCGCTCGTCATGGTGTTGACCGATCCAGTGCTGGACGCGACGGCGGAATCGTTGCCCAGTGATCAACGTGAACTCTGCCGCACGCTGGTGGCTGGCGATGTCGTTCATGGACGCCAACAATTGGTGCGTGAACTACGCAAACTCGGGGCGTTGGTGGTCGAAACGGCGCCGGGCGATCTTGGTGTTGCCGCCGTCAACGCTTACCTCGATGTGAAGCGGAGACAGCTGCTGTGAGCCGTATGACGAAAATCGGACCTGGACGTATCGCGATCGACCTCGAACGGTTTATTGCGCATCGACGTCATCGTTGGCAGGAATTGGAAACCTTGTTGGAGCGCATTGCCGAAGGCGGTGATCGTCAGTTGGGACGCACCGTGATTCTTGATCTGGTGCGACTCTATCGTCTGGCGTGTTCCGATCTGAATCAGGCACGTAGCTGCACCGCCAATCCGGAATTACTGGGACGACTCAATCAACTGGTGGGTCGCGCCTATCGTATTGTTTATCGTGAAGCGGGAGTCCGTCGTGGCCCAGGATGGATGGCGACGATCAAACGGTTTTTAGTTCACGATGTTCCGCTGACGTTCAGCAGCGAACGTCGCTGGGTCGTAACGGCAGCGGTGATGATGTTACTTGGGGCGCTGGTCGGTTTTGCCGCGGTGGTGGCCAATCCCGCCAATGGCACCTTGCTGATCCCAGAACAATTCTTCAGCGAAAGCCCAGCGGAACGAGTTGAAAAAATTGAGGCCAAAGAAGAGCGCATCGATTCCATGCAGGACGCTGCCCAATTCAGTTCGCAGCTGTACACGCACAATATTCAAGTGTCGTTCCTCGCTTTCAGCCTGGGCGCGCTAACGGTGGTCGGCGGTTGGCTTATCTTGTTTTATAACGGAGTCATTCTTGGCGCGGTCGCGGCGATGTATCTGCGCGATGGTGTCGGTACATTTTTTCTGGCTTGGGTTGGACCGCACGGAGCCCTGGAACTACCCGCCATTGTCTTCGCTGGCGCGGCCGGCCTGCGTATGGGGCAAGCGCTGCTGTTGCCAGGAAATGATGGGCGTGCAGCGGCGGTTCGCGGCGCGTTTACCGTGGTTTGGCGCATGTTATTGACGGGTGCGCTGGTGTTAGTTGCGGCTGGTTTGATCGAAGGCTCATTCAGTCAATTTTCATCCAAGACCGTGCCATATGCGGTGAAAATAAGCGTGGCGGTGTTGCTGTTCACAGGACTGTGTCTGTGGTTGTTCCGTCCGCGACGTGTGAGTTTGGCATGAATTCCGATCAGGCCATTGTCGTTCATAGCCCAGAGCATGTGGCCATTCATTTAGTCGCGGCGGGGTTCGGTCGTCGTTTCGCCGCTTTTATGATCGACCTCATGTTGATCGCTGGATTGACATCGTTGATCTCCATGGTGACCCGCATTTTTCCAGACGCCGTGGCGACCATCATCACCACGACTGCCGGGTTCGTCATCATGTGGGGGTACCATGTTTTTTTCGAAGTCGCTCGCGGCGGTCAATCGATCGGCAAGCGTTTGTTGTCGTTGCGGGTGGTCGACGCGCGCGGCTTGCCCGTCGATCTGCGGCAATCACTGGTACGCAATGTGGTGCGTGCGCTCGACATGGTTCCCCTTGGTGGAGTCGGAGTGGCGACGTGTTTGTTAGATCGTCATCGTCGTCGACTGGGCGATCTAGTTGCTGGCACGTTGGTGGTCGAAGAACGCCAGCCGCCAGTAGTGGATCTCGCCACATTGCAAAACCGCCGACAAAATAGCCTCGATACACCGCGCGTCCGGCAACAAGTAGCAAACCGCGTATCGCTCGAAGAGCGTGAATTTCTCCTCGCCTTAATGATGCGTGCACCAAACATTGAAGAACGCGCACGTTTCGAGCTATTTGAACGAGTCGGCGATCACTACCGCACGCGCCTTGGCATCGAACAACAGCAACTCAGCGGCGAAAATCTGGTTCGTGCGTTGGTGGCGTTGTGTTATGCGCAGCGCTCTTAGCCCGCACGTCAGGGTCATTTAACAGAACGCGGTACAGTTGCGCCATTGCGGTGTGGTGGTGAGTTTGCTAGAATCCCGCGAACATATACGCGCATACGCGCTTTTAACCTATACGTTCTGGAGTAAATCATGCCCTGCGCCATCCATCCCAATGTCCTAACCGAACTATCGACCTGCAGTCGCTGCGGGAAATCGTTCTGTGGTGATTGCATCATCACCTTGCGTGGAGCCGTCGTGTGCGCGGGATGCAAAGGTGCGATGGTGCAAGACGTGAAGTCGGGATCGGTGGAAGGGGAATTGGAATTGGCGGGGCGTGGCGCGCGGTTAGGCGCAGCAATTGTCGACAGTTTGGTAATGGGTATTCCGATGGGCATTTTTTTTGTCGTGGCGATGATGGCAATGGGCATTGATATGACTGGAGGGAAAGCAGCTGTTCCACTGGGATTTACACTCATACAATATGGATTACCGGTGATCTTGATAACGGTATACGAAGGATGGATGCTCTCGACTTTTGGTGGTCAAACTCTTGGAAAAAAAGCGCTCAAAATTAAAGTAGTTATGCCTGATGGCAGTGACATCACTCCTGGTCAAGCGTGGGGTCGTGGGTTGAGTCGCGCGCTTATGAATCTGACTCAAATTCTTGCGTTTATTGATCCGTTGTTCATTTTTTCGAAGAACCGCACGACCTTGCATGATCGCATCGTCAAGACCCGCGTGGTACGCGCGAAGCGCTGAGCAATGTCTGGAGCAGTAACTCAAGCACGAGGGCGAAAACGCAAAGCTCAGAGCGCCTACCGGGGCTCTGCGTGCCCTGCTTGTGGTAAAGGCTTAAGCGAGGATCAACGGAACGATGGCCGGCAGAACTGCCGATCATGCTTTATTAATTTCACCGCCTATCGGCTGTCGCCGTTACCGGAGCGAATCACCGTCGTAACGGCCGTCGCCGCAACACCGGATGGGGCGACGCCTTGTGCGCGGCATGAGCGCAATGCCTCGGTCGCGTCGTGTAGCCGCTGTGGTGTATTCATGTGTCAGCTCTGTCGCATTGATAGCGATGGTTTGACGATGTGCCCTGGTTGTTTCGAGCGCTTGGCAGATGAAGGAATGCTGCCGAGCGCCAGAAAATCCTATCGTGACTACGGTCGCATGGCTTCTCATGCCGCTGTGGTGGGCTTTCTGTTGGTGTGGCCTTTCGGTGTTTTTATTGGTCCGTTTGCGCTGTGGTTTGGCATTAAAGGCTTGCGCACACGCGCACAGCCAGGGGTGCATATTTCCAAAGCACGTTGCGTTACGGCTATCGTTTTAGGCACGATAGAGATCGTGGTTTGGTTAGCGATAGTGGCAGGGTTGATCGTGCTCATGTCAAAAAAGGGACGGCTATGAGCACGTTGCCCTCCGCAGTTCCACAAGTGTCCGAGCGACCGCGTACGCGGGTTGGTCGTATTCCTAATTTGGGTGATCGTGAATACGTTTATCGTTGTGATGACGCGCTGGAAATCGATCAAATCGACGGTTACGAAGTTGAAACCCGCCGAGTGTTTTTTAGTGACGTTGAAT
>JANMYZ010000179.1:0-1707 GCA_031382605.1 Planctomycetota bacterium
GGATTCATCAGATGGAATTCACCATCGCGACGCCAGTGGTAGAAGCCGCCACGTTCAAGATCGCGATTGCTGTCGACCAATGGCGAGAACGCCACGCGATGGCGCATCAGCGATTCTTGGGCGATTTCAATGACGCCAGCGCCTTCGATGCGCGTCTGAGTGCCGGTGAAATATTTCTGGATGAACGGCGTGGACAAACCGATCGCTTCAAAGATCTGCGCTGAGCAATAACTCTGCAGCGTCGAAATGCCCATCTTCGAAAAGACTTTCAGCAAACCTTTGCCGATCGCCTTGATGTATTTCTTGGTGTAATGATAAACCGCGTCGTGCTCTTCGTCAGCGGCAGCGTTGCCGTCGAGTTGCGGGAGCACGCGTGAGTCAACCAAGTCACTCAAAGAATCGAATGCCAAATACGGATTGATGGCGGTGGCGCCGTAGCCAACCAACAGCGCGAAGTGATGGGTCTCGCGTGGTTCGCCGGATTCAACAATCAGCGAACATTGCGTGCGTTTGCGCGCCCGGATCAGGTGATGGTGAATGGCGGAAACCGCCAAAAGCGCTGGAATTGGCGCGTTATCAGCGTCGACACCACGATCTGATAGCACCAGCACGGTGTTGCCCTCATCGACCGCTTTTTCGGCTTCGATAAATAATTCGGCCAAGCGTTGCTCTAACGCAGCGGGGCCAAGCTTGGCTGAAAAGAGCGTCTTCAGGGTGGTTCCGCGAAAGCCTGGGACATCGGCTTGACGCAGTTGCTCAAGTTCTTTGTTCAGCAAGATCGGCTGATCCAATTCCAACATTTGGCAGTGGTCTGGTCCTGGCTCAAGAATATTGCGCGCTGAGCCGACGTATTGGGTCAGCGACATCACCACTTCTTCACGGATCGGATCGATCGGCGGATTGGTGACCTGGGCAAATAATTGTTTGAAGTAACCATAGAGCGGGCGCGGTTGATTCGACAAGACTGCCGCAGGCGTGTCGTCGCCCATCGAACCGACAGGTTCTTGGCCATCGACGGCCATCGGGGCGATGACGACTTTCAAATCTTCGACGGTATAGCCGAACGCTTGTTGCTGCTGACGAACTTGTTCGTGCTTGGGGATCGGCGGTTGCGCCGGCGCAGGCAATTGATCGAGGGTGATCTTCGAACGTTCAATCCAATCGGCATACGGATGGGCCGCTGCCAGCTCTTCTTTAATCTGTTCATCGTCAAGGAAAACACCGCGCGCGGTGTCGATCATGATCATCCGACCGGGCGCTAAACGCGCTTTTTTCACCGCCTTTTCAGCGGGGATGTCAAGCACGCCCATTTCTGAGGCGTAAAGAATTTCATCATCAGTGGTGATGACATAACGCGCTGGACGCAGGCCGTTGCGGTCGAGCGCGGCACAAATGCGTTCACCATCGCAGGTGACCATATTCGCCGGGCCGTCCCACGGTTCCATCATGGTGGCGTGGTATTCGTAGAAGCCTTTTTTGGTGCGCGACAAGCTGGCCTTGGTCGCCCAGGCTTCTGGAATCATCATCGCCAGCGCGTGCGGCAATGAACGGCCAGTGCGTACTAGCAGTTCAAGCGCATTGTCAAAACAGGCGGTGTCGCTGCCGCCTTCAATCACGACTGGGCGCAGATCACTGACGGCTTTGCCAATATCTTTGTGCGCGAGCAATGCTTCGCGCGCTTTCATGCGGTTGGTGTTTCCGCGCAAG
>JANMYZ010000224.1:0-10559 GCA_031382605.1 Planctomycetota bacterium
CGCTGAAATCAAAGCCCAATTGCTCAAGCCCAAGCACTCCAACAGCGACGGAGGCCACCATGGTTGAGACGAAACCCATCGTCGCTGGCTATTACCGCGACCAGCAAACCTTTACTGATGCGTGTGCGGCAGCGACGGCTGCGGGATTGCATCCGGAAGCGTTCACGCCCTATCCGGTACATGGCCTGGATGTCAAACTCGGCATTCCGCGTAGCTTGATCGGCCGTCCGGTGTTGACGGTGATTTTGATCGGCTTCGCCCTGGGATTATTCTTGGCGTGGTTTACTCAATATCAGGACTACCCGCTGAATGTTGGCGGTAAGCCGTACTTTGCTTGGCAGACCTTTGTGGTGGTGATTTTGGAAACCGGATTGCTGCTGGGCGCTTTAGCCAACATGGGACTCGCCCTCCATTTCTGTCGTTTGCTGCCAGATCCGAATACCCGGCTGATCAACGATCGCATCACCGATGATACTTTTGCGTTGGTGCTGCCGATCAGCGCGAACAAAGACGCCGCCGTTTTGTCGGCGTGGTTGCGCGAGCACGGCGCCGAAGAAGTTCAGGTGCTTGGCGTGCGTCAGTCGACGCCGGTGGAGGAAGCCGCTCATGCGTAAATTTATGATGTTGACGGTTGCTGGTGCGGCGCTCGCCTTGTCGGGCTGCGGCGAGAGCGAAAAAGCCTCTCGTGGACTCGATTACATGCCAGAAATGTACAATCATCCTGGCTATAAATCACAAGGCGTCCTGGAGCAGACGGACGGCAAAACCATGCGTCATGTTCCGGCGATGCTGATGCCCGTTGATGGCACGGTGTCGCGTGAAGGCGCCGGCTATAGCATTGCCGCGACCGACCTTGTAAGTGCGGCGGCATTGGTGAATCCGCAACCGGCTTCCACGGCAGTGCTCAAGCGCGGTCAGCAATTGTTCAATGCCACCTGCGCCATGTGCCACGGACGTGACGGCGACGCCAATCATGGTTACGTGGTGGCGACTAAAGAGCATCCCCAACGTTTTGGCGGCGTGCCGTCGATCCATACGCAGAACGTCGCATTGATGAGTGATGGTCAGATCTATCACATCATCACCCTTGGTCGTAATCGCATGGCGGGTTTGTCCGCCCAATTATTGCCCGCAGATCGCTGGGCGGTGGTGCGCTACACCAGCGTACTGGCACGTGCGACGCAGGCGTTGGTGGACTCAGAAAAGCGTCTGGCTGAACTGCAAAAAATCACCGCTCCTGGTGCGGCCAAGGCCAACGATGCGGAAACCAAGGCAGATTTGTCTGCCCATGCGGCCATGGTCGAGCAAAAGAAACACGACTTGTTGTTGATTCAACAGGGTGGCGATGGCGATGCTTTCATTCCGCCAAAGAAACCTGTGCCTGAATACATCAAGCCCACCTGGAATGCGGAGAAGTAGACCGTGGATAGTAAGACCACTGATATGACCGCTCTGCCGTTAGGTGGAACCCGACTGATGGCGGCCTCTGCTGCCATGCTGGTAATCGGCATCGGCACCTTTCTTGGTATGCTGGCTTTCGGCATGCAGCAGCACGCCTGGGCGTCATTGCTGCAAGGCATGATGATTCCGACTTTCGTTGCGATCGGCGGATTGTTTTTCATTGCCGTACATAGCGCGGCGAATTCCACCTGGACCACTCCGCTGCGGCGGGTGATGGAAGGTCTGACGGCGGGGTTGCCGTTAACCGTTATCGCTTTTGCCGCCATTGCTTTTGCCGGCGGTGGATATCTGTATGAATGGGTGCATTTGGCGGGTGACGCGAAAACGGGCAGCGTAACGCATCATCAACTCTTTCACATGAACCATACTCAAGGCCTGAATAAAGCCGAATGGATGACGCCCGGCCGCTGGACGGCGACGACGCTTGGCATCATCGCGATCTGGTTGTTCTTCCGTTTTATGTTTGTTCGCTTGAGCGTGGCGCAGGACGGTGGCGCTGACATCAAGGCTCGCCATGTACGTTTGTCGATTGCCTGGCTGATGGTGATGGCGGTGACCTTCACCTTGTTCTGCTGGGATATGATTCTGGCTTTGCACGTGAACTTCGTCTCAGCGATGTGGGGCGTTTATTGCTTCACCAGCGCGGTGCAGACTTTCGTCGCGGTGCTGCTGCTGGTCGTGCTGTGGCTGCGCCAGGGACCCATGGCTGGCGCGGTGCGCACGCACACGTTGCATGATCTGGGAACGTGGACCTTGGTGTGGAGCGCTTTCTGCGCTTACATCGGTTTCGCGCAGTATTTGGTGGTTTATTACGCCAATCTTGATGAAGAGACCTACTTCTTTCTGATGCGCATGCAGCACGGTTACGGTACGGCTTACTTAGTTGAAACGGTTCTGCGCTTCTTGGTGCCGTTTACGTTTTTGATGAGTCAGAGTATGCGTACTCGGCCAATGGCACTCGCGGTGGTTTCATCGTTGGTGCTGCTCGGTAACTGGATGGATTGGTCGTGGCTGATTATGCCGGCCTTCTCGCCAAATTCTTACCGTGGTTTTTATGATCTTTACACGCTGCTGATCGGCGCCGGTTTCGCTGGTGGCATGCTGCTGCTAGCGCTTGCCTTCTGGCGTAAGCATGGGGTTTTGCCGAAGGCTGACCCTCGCCTGCAGTCCACCATCAACGCGGAGCACCTGCACTGATGTCTGCCGCCCACGACGATACCCACGCCCACGCCGCTCCAGAGCAACCGGAAGTTTCCCACCCGCTGTTGTGGTCGGTGTGCATTTTCGCCATCATGATTTTTCTTACGTGGCTGTTTTTTCATTACTTGTACCAGGGCATGCGTGCCGCACGGCATCATGAGCCATTAGCGGTACATCGTACGGGCGAAGCTGAGCCGAATCATGAAGCGCTGGCGAAAAACACCTCTGCTGAAGTAATTGATGCCGGGGCAGTGATCTACAATGCCAAGTGCGCGAATTGCCACGGTGCGCAGGGAAATTCAAATCCAACCAATCTGAAGCCTGCGCCACGCAATTTTCACAGCGACCTGTGGAAGAACCCAAACGGTGGCAGTCCGTACGCCTTATACTTGGTGCTGACCAACGGAGCGGGCACCATGCCCGCTTTCCAAAGTTTGACTCCTGAACAGCGCTATGCGGTCAATCACTATATCGTTGAAACCTGGGTGAAGACCAACAATAAAAGTAGTTATGTGCCGGATAATTCTGACGAGCTGAAAAAACAAATTCCGCCACCGGGCGCTGCTGGCGCTCATGCGGTCGCTCATCATCCGGATGACATTGAGCCCAAAGCTCCGGTCCTGCCATTGCTGGCCGGGATAGCCAAGACCGAGGATGTGCTGGTGGTTGGCGTGCGCGCCTGGGCTGAGCTTGCTCGACTGAGCGCTCGTTCCGATAGCCTGAAGTTGGTAGAAAGTTTGGTGACGTTGGTGCACGCCGAACCTGGATTGGGCCAGCAGGTTCAGGCCGCCGTTAAAGCGAATGATCGCGCACGTTTTAGCACGCTGCTGACCAGCTCCGATGGAAGTGGTGCAGTGCACGCTGATTTCAACCTGGCTTCTGCTGATCACATTGGCGGCCTCTTCGAATTCCTTAAGGGAGTAAAATAATGCTCCATCGCCTGTTTTTATGCGGCATGTTCGCGCTCACTCTGCTGGCGCTCACGGTGTGGGTCGCTCCGGTTGGGGCGGCTGATCCGGTCGTTCAAGCTCCGCTGGTTAGTGATCCGGTTGATCGCGATGTCGAATTGTTTAATCCGAATATCTACGCTCTCGATGCGGCGACTCAGACGCCGAAATATCCAAGTGCAGGCGCGTTTGCCACGCCCTCTAGCGATATTGCGCATGAAGTGGTGTGGGTGACGTGGTTCAGTTCCTTGGTATTCCTGCCCTTCTTGGTGATTCCGCTGCTGTTGTTGGTCTATGTCATCTTTAAGTTCCGTGATCAGGGCGACGGACGTAAACCGGCGACGTTTACCGGACATCATACATTGGAGATTGTCTGGACGCTGATTCCGTGCGTGGCCCTGCTGATCGTCAGCGTGCCAACGTGGTTCATACTCGAAAAAATGGAGGCGCCGCCGGTCGATAAAAAAGATCGCATGTCGGTCCGCGTCACCGGTAAACAATTTGCCTGGGATTATTCCTACCTTGGGATCTACAAAAATCCTAAAGCGGAAGAGAAGCAAGCTATCGGGGTTGGACAATTCTTGGGTATTCAAGAAGCCCTGGTCTTAGTCAAAGGTCGCACCGTCGAATTGCACATGACCTCTGATGACGTCAATCACGCTTGGTGGATTCCTGCTTTTGGCGTGAAAAAAGACTGCATCAAAGGGCGCGACACGTATGCGTGGTTCACGCCGGACAGTCCTGGCGTCTACAAGGGCCAATGCGCTGAACTCTGTGGTGATGGTCATGGCATTATGATCATTACGGCAAGCGTCGTTGAGAAGTCGGACTTTGATCGCTTCGTTATTTTGCAGCGCATCAAAGACGACACCTTGAAGGTATGGAGCGCCATTCAGCCGTCCGCCGGAACCGCGATCGACGATAAAGCCCTGCGCGAGGCGGTTGTCGCTTACTTGGCGAAGGGTAACTCAGCCGCCCGTCAGTATGCGCTGCGTTATTGGATCGCCTCGAATTACGCCACGCTGCAACGCGTGCAGCCGCCCAAGGGCTTGACCTTAGGCGAAGTGTTCGGTGCCGTGAAGGGCGCGAACGAGCAACAAATTCACGTGGCGGTCAGTGCTCGTCGGCAAAAGGTCGACGCTGTGCTTAAAGAATTGGCCTCCACGACTGCCAGCGTTCATCTCAATCCGTTCAACGAGTCGCTCGCCGCCGTTGAAAACACTGCAGGAGCCCAGCCATGACCGCTGCCGCCGTCATGCCACCCATTCCGCTCAAGCGCTACACCGGCTTGATGGATTGGCTCACGACCGTCGATCATAAAAAAATCGGCCTGATGTATTTTTGGTTCACCGTCACCATGGGTGTCGTCGGTGGCTTTTTTGCTGGCGCTATTCGCGTCCAGCTGGCCACCCCAGGCGCGGTCATCGAAGCGATCCAGGCGGCGCATCTCGCCGGAGTTGAACTGCCGTTCAATCTCTTCAGTGAGAATCGTGATCTTTACAATCAAATGGTGACGATGCACGCATCGGTGATGATTTTCTTCACCATTATTCCGGGGTTTATCGGGTTCGCGAATTACATCGTCCCCTTGATGGTCGGTGCCCGCGACATGGCCTTCCCGAAGATGAACGCCTTTGGCTTCTGGCTGCTGATTCCCGCTGCGATCTTGATGATGTCGAGTTTCTTCGTGCAGGGCGGCGCTGCTGCTTCGGGTTGGACCGCGTATCCGCCGCTGTCTTTGCAGGGTGCTGGTGTCAATCCCGGTCAAGACATGTGGATCATGGGCGTTCATCTTGCTGGCGTCAGTTCGATTCTCGCGGCGATCAATTTTATTGTGACGATTGCCAGCTTGAAAGCGCCAGAGATGAAATGGCGCGATTTGCCATTGTTCGTTTGGGCAACGTTCTTTGTGTCGATCATTCAGTTGACGGCGACGCCAGTGCTGGCGGCCGCCGTCACGATGATCTTGATGGACCGTAACTTCGGCACCACTTTCACCGTCGCGTCAGCGGGCGGCGATCCGGTGCTCTATCAGCACATCTTCTGGTTCTATAGCCATCCGGCGGTGTACATTATGATTCTGCCGGGCTTTGGCGCGATCAGCCACATCTTTGCCGCGTTTTCACAGAAACGCGTGTTTGGTTACTTCAGTATGGTCATCGCCGTCGGCGCGATCACCGGACTTGGTTTCATGGTCTGGGCGCATCACATGTTCTCGGTCGGCATGACCCCGGTGTTGGCGTACTATTTCCAGTTTGCTTCGTTGCTGATTGGTGTGCCGACTGGCATCAAAGTATTCAATTGGCTGGCGACTATGTGGGGCGGAACCATTCGCTTTACCGTGGCCATGCTGTTCGCGTGTGGCTTTATTTGCCTGTTCGTCATCGGTGGCTTTGGTGGTCTGATCTTGGCCTTAGTGGCGGTCGACTTTACCTTGACCGATAGCTACTTCGTGGTCGGTCACTTCCACATGGTGCTGGTTGGTGGCTCGGTGATGTTGTTGTTTGCCATGACCTATTATTGGTGGCCGAAGATGACTGGCCACATGCTGAGTGAAAAGCTCGGTAAGTGGGTGTTCTGGCTGATGTTCATCGGCGTGTTCGTGTGTTTCTTTGCCATGCATATCAGCGGCGCTAATGGCATGGCTCGACGAGTACCGGTGTTCTATGCGGACTTCAAGTTCTCGAATATCCTGACTACGTTTGGCTATGCGCTGACGATTATTTCTGCGCTGCTGTTTTACATCGATTTGTTCCTCAGCTACCGCCGTCCGAAGGTCATGGTTGATGATCCTTGGCAAGTGAACGGCGTGCAGCAGAGCTTCGAATGGGCCACCAGCTGTCCGCCACCAGTCTACAATTTCGTCAATGTTCAGCCGATTCCGGTACTGGATCAGATGAGCGATGGTCATTCGTCGCCTGAGTCTAAGCCCAAGCTTTATTGAAACGTATTCAGGTCCGTCCAGGTTGGCGGGCCTGGGTTTCATTCCCACCGAGGACCCGCCTGGCCGTGATCACCTCTCACACCGTCACTGCTGCTGCTGGCACTGATGCTGCCGCTGGCGCTGGCCGAACCGCCGCGCCGGTGTCGGCGTCGGTCGCGTCATGGTTGGGCGTGTTGTTGGTGATGTTATTTGCACTGAACACCATCGGTGGCTGGGTGCGGTTATCTGGCGCTGGGGTCGCTATCCCACAATGGCCGATCATTAACGGTAGTTTGTTGCCGCCGATGTCTGACCAGGGCTGGGAAGCCGTCAAAGCTCACTACGTCGCGGATCAAGACCGGTTGGCAGCACGCATTCGTTTGGGCGAATTAACCACCACGAATCTCGGGCATAGCCCGCGCGATCTGAACGAATTCAAAGCCATGTTCATGACCGAGTGGAGCCATCGTTTATTTGCGGCGTTGGTTGGCATCATGGCGGCTGGCTGTCTGACGATTATTTATCGCCGTGAAGCGGTTCGTCGGCTGGTGGGCGTGCCGATGACGTTGGCGTGCTTGTTGATCATCTCTCAAGCCGTGCTCGGTGGATTATTGGTGCGTAGCGGCACGAACACCAATTGGCTGTTTCTGCACCAAGCGAATGCCAGCCTGATCATGGCCTGCGTGCTGGTGGCGATTTTACGGATCTTGGCTGATGGTCGTCCGCTGCTTGATGCGCAGGTCCGTGCGCGTCGCCGCCCGATCATGTGGCTGTTGCCGATCGTCACCGTCACGGTGTGGGCCCAGTTGGTGGTGGGTTCTTTGGTCGCTGGCAGCCGCAATGGTGGAAAGTTCGGTGATTATTCATTGGGTGCAGCAGCGGTGGTGTGGGAGCAACCGCGTTCGTGGTGGTGGAATTTTCAGTCGAATCCTGAACTGCATCAATGGACCCATCAATGGCTGGCGTGGAGCATCGTGGCGAGCGCATCGTTGTTGCTGATGTTCGCTTGGCGTCAGCGTCACGAGTTGCCGCAACGTCTGCGCCTAGCGCTGCATGCCTCGGGCGCTTTCCTGGTCGCGCAGATGATTCTGGGCATCAGTAATGTATGGACCGGAATAACGCCTTACGGATCGCTCACGCATCAAGGCATGGGCATGTGCCTATTCATGGCGCTAGTGTTATCGTGGTTTGATGCGCACCGTGAACCAAGTGTGGTCGTCCAAGTGAGCGCAAAGAACACTGACAGCACCGCGCCGGCCGGAGTCTCACCATGAGCGCAACCGCGGCCGTTGTTCAGCAAAATATGCTCATGCGCATCTGGCGCGTGATCAGTGATTTGCTGATCTTGACCAAATATCGCATCACCATGGTTGCGCTATTCACCGGCTACACCGCAATCGTGGTTCAGGGCGATCATGCCACCGACTGGGCTTTTGTGTGGCCGTGCCTGTTGGCGTTGTTCGCTCTTGGTGGCGCGGCAAATACGCTGAATCAATTGTTTGAATTAAAAAAGGATGCGGTGATGAACCGCACTAAAGCACGTCGTCCATTGCCAGCCGGTCGCATTACTCCAGCGCAAGCCAGAGTTTTCGCGATTATTCAATTCGTCTTTGCCGAAGCTGTTTTCCTCGGCTTTTATCAGAGCTGGCTCGCGGCACTGCTTACCGCGTTGACGGTGCTGTATTATTCCTGGTTTTACACGCTCTATCTCAAGCCGAAGCATTACCTCAACATCGTCATCGGCGGAGTTCCCGGAGCGATGGGGCCACTGATCGCCTGGGCAGCAGTCACCGGGACCATTGAACTCGCTCCGCTGGCGATGTTCGCGGTGATTTTTTTATGGACGCCGCCGCATGTGTGGGCCTTGGCGATCAAACTGAAAGACGATTACGCCCGTGCTGGCATTCCGATGTTGCCAGTGGTGAAGGGGGTCGATGAAACGACCCGGCAGATTTTCATCTACACGGTCGTCATGGTCGTTGGCACGTTATTGGTGCCGGTGTTGGTCCCTGCTTTTGAGCACAGTCCGCTCTATACGGCACTGTCGTTGGTGTTGGGCGCGGTGTTCTTGGTGTGGACGGCGCTGTTGTGGAAACATCGACCGGTGATGCCGACCATGCCACTGTTTCGTTTTTCCATTATCTATATCGCGGCGTTGTTCATCGGAATGTTAGTTGACGCATTGACCCTCACTCACGGAGCGCGTCCATGAACCACGTTGCAACACATACGAATTCTGCGTCACGGTTGTGGTGGTTGCTCGGCTTATCTGGCTTTGCGATTGCCATGATGCTGTTTTTTCTGTTCGGCTACAGCATGTTCTATGGCCTGTGGTGTAAGCTGACGGGAACTCAGATCAGTCCGAATAATCCACCGTCGGCGGCAGCGCCGTTGCCAGTGGCCAATGGCACTGCGGCGCGTGAGATCGAAGTGTTTTTTGAATCGAAAGCCTATGACAATTTACCGGTGCGCTTTTATGCCAGCGAGCCACGAGTCATGGCCAAGATTGGCGTCGATACGCACGTTACCTATCGTTTCAAAAATCTCTCTGAACAGAGCGTCCATTTCCGTCCGATTCATCAGGTCAGTCCGCTCATCGCCGGTCAGCATTTCAGCATGAAAATGTGTTTCTGCTTTACCGATCAAACCATTGGCCCAGGGCAATCAACTGAGTTTCCGATCATATTTAGCTTCGACGATCAGATGGATCCTCGGGTGACGACGGTGTCGGTGCGCTACAGTTTACATCGCATCAACGATGGCGAAGCGCAGAGCGAGCAACAGAAGCGTGTTCAGGCTGAGTTAGAAGCGGCCGGTGCGCATGTTGGCGGAGCTAAAATCATGACGCCGGGATTTCAAGGCCTCTCGCTGCCGAAAGCGCCCGTTACGCCAACTCCGTCAGCGGTGCCGATTCCGTACGCGCCTCCCGCTTCGCCGCCGTTACCAGCATCAGCATCAGCACCAACACCATGAATACGCCCATCAACACCATGACCGTTGAGCAACGTCAGCGTCGGCAAGCCACGATTCTTGGCCTGTCGCTCGGTGCCGGTTGTTTTTCCTTGATGGTGGCGTGCATTATTATTTTCAGCCAGAAGGGTCTCCCTAAAGATCCTAAAGAATGGAAACGTTTGCAGGAACAACGCGCCGCCGCCGCTGCGGCTGTTTCTGCCGACAAAGTCAAAGCATCCGTTACCACCGAAAAAGTCGAACCGCAGCAGAAGGATCAGACGCAATGAGCGATCCCGTTTCCCCAATCGCCTCCACCGCCGTTGCCCATGGCCATGACGGTCAGGTCGATCCGATGAGCCACGTACCGCCGCCAAGTTTATGGCCACTGCTGGTTACTGCGGGTTTGACCGTGGTACCTTTCGGCGTGGTGTCATACCTTGGTGCTTTCAAAAATACGGCAATTTTGGGTCCACTGACGAATCCCACGGTTGGCTTGGTTGCCATGCTGGTGGGAGCAGTGGTTTTCATCGTTTGTTTAATGGGTTGGTGTCATCAGAACATCAAAGAAAAAGTAATCAGTCATGACGTGGTCAAGCAGCAGAAGGATCTTCAGGGCTTCATCCTGTTGTTCTTAACTGGCGAGCTTGCCGCGTTCGGTGCGGTGTTTGGTTATTTTTATCACCAAGCGATTTACTATGAGGGCTTCGGCCCAGCTCACGGGATGCACTTTGGTGGACCGATGGTGGCCTATGCGACGTTCATTCTGCTGTTCAGTTCGGTGACGTGTGAATTCGCCCATCACGCGTTACAAGCGCACAAGGTGATGATGGCCAAGATTTTGTTCGTCACCACGATTCTTCTGGGTGTGATTTTCCTCGCCTTTCAAGGCTATGAATGGGGCGAGTTAATTCAGAAAGGTTTTTATCCTCTCAGCGACCAGCTCAAGAACACCGAAGCATCCGCCTTTGCTTCGTGTTTCTATGTCGGCACGGGCTTCCATGGCCTGCATGTGGCCATTGGCTTAGTCATGTTGTTCATGGTCCTGATGCGTTTGGAATTTGGTCACTTCAAAGGTC
>JANMYZ010000248.1:0-4199 GCA_031382605.1 Planctomycetota bacterium
GTCGAGTTGCGCCTTGAAGCGTTCGCGAGGATCGACGCCAAACTTGTTAGCGAAATATGACGTGTCGACCTTGCCCAGCTTGAGCTGCAGAATGAATTCGCGGATCAAGCGTTCGTCGATGTCCGGCGTGTACGCCCGATGTAGCGGCAGTTCACCCGCTTGCAGCCGCGCCAAATACGGCGCGAAATCGTGCTCATTTTGATAATGCGTGCCGTTGATGTGGCCAAACGACGATACGCCCAAAGCCAACAAATCTGCGCCCGCCCACAGTTTGTCACGATAGATAAACTTGGTGCGTGCGGGATCTTTCACCACCGTATAGGCGCTCTTCACGGCGTAGCCGACCTTCGCCAATTCGTCGAACGCGTAAGAGACCCATCGCCGTTTGGTTTCCCAATCTGCGACCGGCGCGGTGATCTTGCCCGACGCCTTCATCTCTTTGTAGATCGTGGTGTTGTAGGGAACTTCCATCTGATAGACGGTCACGCTATCCGGCGCCAGCGCGATGGTTTTTTCCACGCACGCTTTCCAATTATCTTCGTTTTCATTCATCATCCCGGCAATCAAATCAATGTTGATCTGGGCGAAGCCCGCATTGCGAGCGCGTTCGTAAGCGCGGTAGACTTGCTGCGATTGGTGCGCTCGCCCGTTCGATTCCAGAATGTGGTCGTCGAAATTCTCGACGCCCAAGCTCAAGCGCGTCACGCCGATCGACTTGATGGTGTCGATCTTGCGGTCGGTCAGCGTGCCGGGCTCGCACTCGAAAGTCACTTCCTCGACGTCATCCCAAGGGACCAGAAATTTCATGCCGTCAGTCAAGGCGACCAGCTGTTCGCTTGAAAGAAAAGACGGCGTTCCACCGCCGAAATAGACGAAATTGGCCTTGCGCCCGCGAATCGCCGGCAGCTTGGCGTAGGCGTTCAATTCCACCAATGCCGAATCGAGATAGCCCTGGATTTCGTCATTCTTTTTATCGGTGTAGACCCGGAAATAACAGAAATGGCAGCGCTTACGGCAAAACGGAATGTGCAGATAGACGCCAAGGTCACTTCCTGGACGCGGGGCTCGATTCAACGCTGCAACGGCGTTCGGTAACTGCTCGGACGCCCAAAAAGAAAACGGCGGGTAGTTGCTGACAAAATAATTGCCAACCGTGGTTGAGGTGTCTGACGGTTTATCGCTTAGGTCGGTCGTCATGTAAATGCTCCTCAGTTTACCGGCGCAAACTTATACAAATGACCATCATCACCACCGACAAAAATGTGCCCGTCGGCGAACGCGGGAGCGCCGGATAACTTATCGCCCAGTTCGTAACTCCAGCGTTCCTTACCATCAGCCAGATCGAGCAGGTACAGGCGTCCGTCGTCTGAACCAATCATGACGCGATTGCCGCCGATCAATGGTGAACCATCGACGTTACCGCGCGCCGAAAA
The DNA here is from genome assembly GCA_031382605.1 of Planctomycetota bacterium. Lineage (GTDB taxonomy): Bacteria > Planctomycetota > UBA11346 > UBA11346 > UBA11346 > BOG-1363. The sequence continues at coordinate 1,434 of JANMYZ010000248.1, forward strand.
TACCCAGCGCGCTTTTCCGGTGACGCGATCCACACCATGCACGCGACGATCGCGGCCACCAAGGACGACCATGTCAGCGCTTACCGCTGGAGACGAAAAGAACGGAAAATTCCGGTCTTTATACGTCCATACGGCGGTTCCCGTCGTCAGATCGGTGCAAGTCACTTCATTCCCATAATCACCCACGTAGGCACGTCCGCCTGCCACCGCTACCGAAGCAGCGACGTAAGCTGAAACAGGGATTTCATGCAGCTTGGTGCCATCAGCGAGATTGATGATGTGCAATTTCGCGTCGCAACCACCCACAACCGCAACCTGTTTATCACCGACCATGCCGATTGCCGGAGTGCCGTTCACGTAGCTGCCGGTCTCGTACTTCCACACCTCAGCGCCGTCAGCGGCATTGAAGCAATAGACGTTACTGTCGTAGCTACCAACAATGATTTTCTTAATGCCTTGATGCAGAAACCAATTGGCCGCGCCCGTCACCTTTTCGCCAGCCTTGGCTTCCCAGCGAATTTTTCCATCGCTGAGCGCAAGGCTTACCAGACGACCTTCGGTGTTGCCGATGATGATCGCGCCATCGAGAATCAACGGTGCGGCGTCAATTTGCGCAGCAAGATCGGTCGTCCATTTCACCTTCCCCGTGATGACATCCACCGCGTGGACCTTGCCGTCACCTGAACCAACGACAGCCAATCCATCACTGATCACGGCAGAGGTACACGCGCCACCCGTAGAGTAGGTCCACGCCAAGGTGTAGCGATCAGCAAACGCCGTGGTGATAACGCCGGTTTGCGCGGGGTTTCCGCGAAACATCGGCCAGTCTTTGTCGGCGGCTGCCAGCGCGTTGGCGACCAAGAAAAACATCACATGAAAAAGACTTATTGAACAAGAGGAACGGAGGAACGGAGGGAAACAGGAATACTTACTTTGGGTTCTCTGGATTTTCGTCTGGGTCTTTTCTCTCGCCTTGAACCAAACACCGCCGGAAGAAAATCGAACAGGAGGCGCGGAGGCGCGGAGATAGGAGGAGGAAATGGCGACATCTCTCGCGCAAACATCTTCCCTGCTTTGCCGCTGACTTTTTTCTCCTCCGTTCCTCCGTTCCTCTTGTTCAATCTCGGTCTTCGTTAACAGGCTGTCGTGCGCACTCATATGCCACCGCCCAATGCGGCACGATAGAGCTCGCGGAACTCCGGTGCTTTTACCGGGCGTGGATTGAATGTTCCTGTCCACTGAGTTGCCGCGTTCTCTGCAAGGGCATCAATGGCGGCAGCGGTGACGCCGCTGGCCGCGAGATTATTTGGTAGACCAGCGATGACGAGCAGTTCATTCAAGCGCTGTACCAACGCCTCAACCGCCGCGTTCACATTCCCCGGAGCGGAAAGTCCGGCGTGCACGGCTAGCTCCGCATACAACATCGCCGCTGCTGGATCGTGCGTATTATAGCGCACCACGATCGGCAACATGGTTGCCACCGCTTGACCGTGCACGATACCGAATTGCGCGGTGAGTGGATTCGCGCACGCATGCGCTGCACCAAGCATGCTGTTTTCAATCGCTAATCCGGCATACGTCGCGCCAAGTTGCATCGCGCCGCGCGCGGCGAGATGGTCCGGTTGCGCTAACACGACTGAAAAATTTGCGTTCAAAAGGGAAAACGCCTCACGTGCAAAAATATGCGACCTCGCATTGCGCTTCGTGGTCACCAACGTTTCAACTGCATGACCAACGGCATCCAGGCCAGTGCAGGCGGTGACGTGGCGCGGTTGCGTCACCGTCAGCGTCGGATCGAGCAAGGCCACGCGCGCCATCACGTTGCTATCGCCACATGCCATTTTCTGATGCGTTTCTTCATCAGCGATCAGCGCGTAACTTTGACATTCACTGCCCGTCCCGGCGGTGGTCGGAATAGCGATGAACGGCAAGAATGGTTTGGTTGCCGATTTCGTGTGCCAATAATCACGCATTTTTCCGCCGTTGGTCAGCAGGAAATTGCAGCCCTTGGCGGTATCCATCGCACTGCCTCCACCAAGGCCGACGATCAGGTCCACGCTTGCCGTCTTTGCCACCGCTAAGCAGGCGTCGACATCGGCGGTGGTGGGATTTTCACGCACCCGATCATACAGCGAAACGGTGATACCAACCGCCTCCAGCACTTGTTGCACGCGCGCGGCATGACCTGCAGCAACGATGCCTTGATCGGTGACCAGGAGCACATTGGTGCCGCCGAACTCGCGCGCCAGTTCGCCAAGCCATGTCAAGCATCCGACGCCCGCGATTATTCGCGGACGCACAACGAAATCGCTCAGCGCTGCGCTTTCTTCCGCCGCTTTTTCGTCGGACGCCTTCATCTCAACCTGCCGTCTGCACCGCGCGACGACGATACAAGAATTCAAAAAGATTGCCCTCGTGCGGTTGATCCCAATGCACGTGTGAGGTCGCCATCGCACCCAGGTTGAGGCGATGAATCAGCGGCGAACCAAGCAAACGACGACGCCACGCAGGATCATCACTGATGGCACTGACCACCAGCGATGAGCCGATTTTACTGAGCATCTGATCTTGCGGTACTTCCACGACGGAGCAGTACGGGAAAAGGAACTCACGGTTGGCGAGTGGATGATCAAAGCTCTGACAATGAATGACCGTCGGCTGTAAAAAACTACGGCATTGGTGTTCGACTAAACGTGGACCAGCGCGGAAACGTGCGCTGACATCTTCCGCACCCGGCTCTTTCAAGGCTTTATCAATGGTGTCGTT
>JANMYZ010000270.1:0-2540 GCA_031382605.1 Planctomycetota bacterium
CGGCTGGAAGAAGAACGGCGAACGGCGGGCGAAAAACTTTTGTTGCTGGATCAAGCTCAGGCCAAACTTGCCGATGCTTTCAAAGCGCTGTCTTCGGAAGCGCTGCGGCACAATAATCAATCGTTCATGGATCTGGCGAAGGCGACTTTGGAGAAATTCCAAGAAGGCGCCAAAGGTGATTTGAGCCAACGGCAACAAGCGATCGACGCGGTCCTTAAACCGATCAAAGAAACTCTGGAAAAAGTCGGCGGCTCGCTGTCTGAATTAGAAAAGAATCGCGTCGGCGCTTACGCCGAACTGAAAGAACAAGTCAAAGCTCTGGCCACCGGTCAGGGCCAGCTGCAAACCGAAACGCGCAATCTGGTCACCGCCCTGCGCGCTCCAGCGGTGCGTGGACGCTGGGGAGAAATTCAACTCAAGCGCGTGGTCGAACTCGCGGGCATGCTCGATTACTGCGATTTTACCCAGCAAACCACCGTCGACAGCGGCAACGGCTACTTACGCCCCGACCTGGTAGTGAAACTTCCGGGCGGCAAGGCGATTGCCGTGGATGCGAAAGCACCGCTCGCCGCCTATCTCGCTTCGCTGGAAGTCGAAGGCGATCAGCGCGCCGCCTGCCTGCGCGATCACGCCCGCCAAATTCGTGATCACCTGCAAAAGCTCAGCGCGAAATCATATTGGGAACACCTCAGCCCAACGCCCGAATTTGTCGTACTGTTTCTACCCGGCGAAACTTTTTTCAGCGCGGCGTTGGAAGCAGATCCGTCATTGATCGAAGTCGGCGTCGAAGCGCGCGTCATCCTGGCCACGCCAACCACACTCATCGCCCTGTTACGCGCCGTGGCTTATGGCTGGCGCCAAGAACAACTCGCGGCCAATGCTCAGCAAGTCGCCGATCTTGGCGCAGAGCTGCACGCTCGCCTACGCGTCTTCGTCGAACATTTCGCCAAAGTCCGCAACGGCCTCGAAACCGCCGTCGATTCCTACAATAAAGCCGTCGGCTCGTTCGAGACCCGCGTGCTGGTAAGCGCACGCAAATTAAAAGAACTCGGCGCGGGCAGCGGCGATGATCTCGACACCATTGATGAAATTGACAAGGTGCCACGCGCCATCCAAATGCCGGATGAGTCTGGAAAATAATTAAGAATGCCGTTACCGCTCGTTGGGCTACAAAGGGCGAAGTGCAGGCCCACTGTTGCTGGCGCGTGAGGTCGAGCGCACCACCAGTTCAATGGGTAATTGCACGGAAACAGCGGTTTTATCCGCGCGCACTTGCTCACCCGTGCGCTGAATCAAAACGCTAATCGTCCGTGCGGCCCAGGCGCCGAACTCGGCCATGGGCTGACGGATGGTCGACAAACCGACGACGTCCATCAGCGGTTGATCGTCGAAGCCGATCACCTGGACCTCTTCAGGAACTCGCCGAGCGCGAGCACGGATTTCTTGGAGCGCTCCGACCGCCAGCATGTCGCTCACGCACACCAAACCGTCAACCTCCGGATGCGCATCAAGCAAGCGTGCGGTTGCGCTGCGGCCGGTTTCAATAGTCACCGCATCGGCGCGCACTTGCGGGGCCTCTGCGCCAGCTATCGCAACAAACGCGGCTTCACGTTGGCGAAAGGCCAACGCTGCGGATGGGCCAGCGATCAAACCAAGATGCCGACTACCACCAGCGACCAAGTGATGGGTTGCCAGTCGACCCGCTTCAACGTTGTCGACCGTCAACGCCGGCGCGCCCACTTGCGGATAATCGACGCACACCAACGGCACGCCGATACGTTGTAATTCCAGCACGCGCTCTTCGCGCACGCCCATGCTAAAAAGTGCGATGCCTTCGCAGGCACGCTCAGCAACGATGCGATCGAGCACGCGATTTTTATGATCACGGTCCTGAATATTATAGAGCACCAGGTCAATGTCGTCGGCGATCAAACCAGCTGACAGCGGAGCCGACACCGCGTAATAAAAGCTTGCCGAAAAGAACGGCATCAATGCTGCCACGCGTGGCCGATTTACTCCACCAACTGCAAGCCGTCGAGCTGCGCGGTTCGGACGAAAATCCAATTCTTGCATGGCCTTTAACACCGCTTGCCGAGTCACTTCGGCAACGCGATCGCTGCCGTTTAATACGCGGCTGACCGTGGCGATGCCAACCCCAGCACGTTTAGCGATGTCGTAAATAGTTGCTGCGATCGCCATGAACGGGCTTTTCTAGGGCGAGACGCCTCAGTCTCAAGGCGGTTCTTCGCTTCATCCTAAACGCAGCGATAGAAAACAGAGCACCAGAGCACCAGAGGAAGAGGCCAGATGTTACGTCGAATGAGCGGAACACTTTTGGGTGATCATTAAAAAAGAGTCTCACTTTTTTCTCTGCTCTGGTGCTCTGGTGCTCTGTAGTACTAAGGTTCAATTTCTCCGTGCTATCCGAAGAAATCGCTACTCGTACGAAAGGAAAGAAAGCAGGGGAGGGGCTAAACCACAGCGGGCACAGTGGGCACAGAGAAAGGCAAAAGGCATTCTGATTTTCCTCTGTGCCCTCG
>JANMYZ010000464.1:0-4750 GCA_031382605.1 Planctomycetota bacterium
CCTGAATTCACCGTTCAACGCTGAAGATTTTGTTCGGCGCACGCGCACGCAAATAGACTGGGCCGATCATCGGCGCGCTATTGCCAGAGAGAGCGGTGTCTTGTAACCATTTGGCTGGTGATGCGTCAGGATCTTCTTCAATAAGTGGTTTGTCGTGGTAGGTCCAGATGATGCGGAGTTCTGCGCCGTCGACCGTGCGAATGGCACCTGCCTCGTTGGTCAAACGTGAGTTGAGCGCTTCATCTGTGGGCACTTTGAAAATCTCGGAATTGAATACCGGGCTTATGTTCACCGGTGTGGCAGAAGGGTTGCCGTTCAGCGAAGGAACCATCTTCGCGACACCCCAATCCATCCTGCCATCCAACGCCAACGCTTGCAGATCGAATAAGCCGCCGCCGGTGCTGAGCACGGTGACCTGCGCCAAATCCGTTCCGCTGAATTGCGTGTCATGAAAACGCAGGGGAAACCCAGCCCAGGCATAACTGCGACTACGGAGGAATGCGGAGCGTTCTACCTCTGAGCGCGTGGATAAATCTTTGGGATATCCACTGGGATAACGCGGCCACCAACCGATCGCGAGCGGCGCGAGATTCGGCACGGTTGCCGCACTTCCGCGATCGACCCAGGGAATCGGCGTGGTGTTATACATTCCGCGCAGCCACGACGCCGTATGGTTATTCGGCAGCACGGTCATTTCTTGTTGGTCGCCGTTGCGACTGGTCAACAAAACGGCTGGGGCATTAAAAATTCCACCAGGCTCCAAAGACACCGAACCGATAAAGTCATCCCCGATCGCAGTCGCAATTTCCGCAACCGGACCAATCGGCAGATGGAGCACTAATTCTGGACCTTGGTGTGCTCGCCGCGTTGAACCCAACAAACTACGGCCGATGAGCCTGGCCTGATTGCTACGCACCAGATCAATAGCTGGAATTTTAGGGTCAGCTGGATTCGGTGCGTCCGTCGGCAGAGCATCCTTTTCATCTTGTTGCCAATCAGCTTTGTAAGCAAACGTCTCGCCGCCGATTTCAATGATGCCATAGGTGTTATTGAAAACCGACTGATCCGTGCGAATGAGCACAGGAGCCGTCAGAAGTTGATCATTCAACCAGACATTGTTATTCGGCGGCACAATGTGCGCCTGGATGAATCTACCTTCCTGGTATCCCGGCTGGGCGCCCGCATGTACCGCGTCAATAGTCGCGGCGACGCCGTTCGCCGAGTTCGCACCTGTGGAAAATAGTGAAATCGTGCGCGTGTCTGGCGCGCCAAGGGTAAACGTATCGTTATACGCCTTCCCCCATGGCAGCACCCAGCCCATGCGCTGGTTCCATTCCGGAGTTTGGGATGGACTAATGTCGACCTCTGGTGTCCAGCATGGCCAACACAACAACTGACATGGTGAATTATTTAAATTCCAGTCATCAGGAAGTGCCTCGGTGAAGGCAAAATTTCTATTTTGGCAATCCCAAGCCGTGGCCGTGGTGCTGCCTTTTGTATAGGGGAAAGAATCATCAGCGGAGTAACGCACGCACATCTGCAACAGGCGCTGCCTGCCGCTCATCACCTGTGACGCAAGGGTTACCACGTCACCGGCCTCTAACAGATAGGCGATCTCAACGTCGGTTTGCACGGGAATAACCCGCGTAGTGAGGGCAGGAAAAGTGTGAACGACTGGATCATAATTGCTTAAATCGGCTTCCGCGAAGGCGGTTCGCTGCTGTCCCCGCGCGCCTTGACGACGATAACTTGGGAGCCACGCGGGGACGTCGAAGTACCAAAATCCACCATACGTTGGCCCCACAACCGGAGCGGTTGCGGGTGGCGCGGGAGGTATGATCGCCGAGCTGACGTTGATAAGAAATGTTTTACGTTGCCCATTCGAAGGCGGCAGGTCATTGAGTGAACGTATTGAAGAATAGCGAATCCACTCCGCCCGCCCTGCATTGGGCGAACCGGATGGCCGGGCATCATAAAGTTGGACGAGGCCGGAAGCGGGGTAAATATGTTTAGTAACAAGATCATCTTTTACAAAGGGCACAGGATCTAGTCCTGCAATCTCTTGGCTTATCAGGGTGACTTCAACAGACGCGTTCAGCGCATTCTGTAGCCCCGGAATCCACCCCATCGTGCCATCAGCTTTGACCCCCTCGTAGTGCATATTGAGAAGCGCATGCGGACTGCTTTCTATCGGCCGCTTCGTACCATTGTCGTAGTATGCCACCATGCCATTGATGAGAACAAAACCCCGTGGAGGAAACTGATCAATGACCCCGTTAGCCAGCAGCACCGAGGGAGATGTTGCCAAAAGATCGACAGAGACCTGTGACCAAACTTGATGGAAACGGGTCGGATCACCGTCAGGCATCGGTTCGGCTAAATGACAGCCACCCCGCCACCATGTCGCTGAGCGGTCCATAGCGAAAGCAAAGCCGCCGGGATAGACCAGATCACCGACGAGATGCCTTTCCATCACATGAGATGTTCCCCAGTTAGGCACCCCGGCCGCGTCAACGCCACCAGTGGTCCGCTGACGACGCGCACGCACACAATCGCGCAACGCCCCGTCTGTATCGATCCACTGATAGCTGATGTATTCACTGCCGATACGCACCATGCCGCGTTTTGGCAAAAGTCGCTGCACAGCGGCAGCGGCCGTGAACTTTTTGTTTTCGGCATAAACAACCGCCGTGAGCGCAATCCGATCAACCATTAATGCTTTCGTGCCGACATCACTTACCTGTTCAGTGGTCGAAAGATCAGTCGCCAGGACCAGGGCCGGTTGCGTCAGATGATCACCCGGCAGCGTCATCGCGGTCAGGTCTGAAGGTTGACTTGTCACATCACGCCCAACTAAACCATCAACGATAATCGACATGCCGCCAGGTTGATTGCTGCTGAACGCCACTTGTATTAAATGCCATTCGCCAGACTGAAATCCACTACTACCCAGCGCGTAGCGGTGCTGAATGGGAATAGTTGATGGTATCGCTGCGACGCTCGCCATGGGATGACGACCACCAGCGCCTAAACATTCAGGATTAACCGCAGGCCATACCGTGCTCTTCAACGGAATCCCTGATCCAGATATTGGGCCATACGTTTGCTGGGGAATGGATGGGCCGTAATCGACGATATGAGGAATGCTGCCAGGATTGAGCGTCAGCACTAACTGTTTGAACTCCGCATCGTAGACCAATGAAAAGCGGTTGCTGATGATGGCATCAACGTCTTCCTTAATCCGTTCATCCTGTGATAGCTCCGACATTGCATTTCCCGACAGGCGTTCGCCAACGTTGTCTAGATGTATGCGCATATCGAGCAACGCGATGGAATCTGTCCAGTCCGCATCTGGACGTACCCACAAGCCGAATTGACGGCCGTTGATTTGCGCTAGCGCTGTTTCACTACTGGAAATCAGCCCATTGTTTGGATTAGGGTACGACAAAACGCGGCTCGCATCCAGGCGCAAGCCTTCGGGCGTCACGCGATTCACATCGGCGTTACTGTAATTGATAGGTGTCTGGGCCACAGAAGGGCTCGAAGAGCTAAAAGCGTTTAAAAAATTACTTTTATCACCGCTGAAGGGCAGCGTCCATGTACGGTCGATATGAGGATTACTCAACAAAGTCCGCATAACTGCCGGTCGCACACCAACTGAGCTATCAAGGTCGGTCATTATCACTGGCGGAACGTACGGTTTATTAGGGGGGACATCGGTGGGAGCGGAAACGTTGGGGGCATCTTGTGGCAGGACGTCACTTATGCGCGGATACGGCTGCGGAAATGTCGTCATCAAACTTCCGTGACGTTGCGCCAACAACGCGTGAAACGCCGCCTGCTTATTCCAGCGTGCCTCTAATTGCGTTTCCTGTGGTAATGCCTGCGCGATCACGCGGTGTTGTTGTTGGGCGGTTTGATTGCCAGCGGGATCGGTGACGGTGGCGGCACTTGCGATGGTGATCACGCCCTGCGAGGCGATGCCGATGGGATGTTGTTCGCGGGGGGAGATGGCGATGAATTTGAGGCCGTTGAGCTTGAAAGACTTGGCGACGATAGACGGCGGTTGCTGTCGCACTATTTGCACGCCAACGCGGCTGTTCGCTCGGGCGCTGCCCACACTTTGCGGGAGAGCGCCAAAAGACTCGTACCGAACATATTCGATATCCTGCTGACGAACCGCCGGTAATGATACCGCCGCCAATGTGCCAACCAACTTGGCATAACCACTGTTTGGAAAATGATCGAGACTATCCCCAACGATCTCCACGTAGAGAGCCGTTGCAGGGACCATTTTTTCGCCTTCGGCGTCATTGATATTCATAATAACACGAGGACTTGCATCGTTGTACACCTCAACGACATCGGCACTGCCCAGCGATTCTGGAATAGACAAAGGGGATGTCAGCTCAAACCAACTGCGAGCACGACCAAAAACGTCCGCTGGTTTGCTGCTACTGTAGGCGTTGGAATTTAATTCACTAATGAGAGCTGGTGCGAGTAATCGAGCCGGAACAGGCGGCGTTGCGCTTGGGTTTGCCGCAACTGATGGCCCCGTAGGAGGCAGATCGACATTATTAACGCCTAATACTTTTCGCACCTGTGGTTCGGCTTGATGCAGATTCACCAACGGCGGGGCGGCAATCGCCATCGGATCCCCAATCAGCGGGGCAACCACCGCCTCAGCACCCGGGGCGGGGAAGGCGCGACCTACACCGTTATTGTCTTCGGCCAACAGCGTGGTGCCGAC
>JANMYZ010000347.1:0-1975 GCA_031382605.1 Planctomycetota bacterium
CCTACTGCCGCGTTTAGGGTCAGCGGAATGGCAAGATTCATCGCGGGATTCACCACCCTAGAAAACGCAGCGAAAAACGATTTTACCGCCATACCCCGTTGGGGCACTTAGCCGCCAAGAGCGCAAAGGACGTACATCAAAAGATAAAATTCTCCCGATTGGTGAAGACTAAGAGCACGCATCATTTCGTTCAAATTCTTGCTTTTCCTTAGCGACTTCGCGTCTTGGCGGTGGAAGTTTTATTCCAACTGTTTTTTTTGGATTATGCACGCGGACCGCTGAGGAAATCGCGAAAGGTCTGAACCGCGCGATCAGATGCACGCTTTAGGCGATGAATGAGCGCTTGCAAGGTATCGGGTGGCGCGGTCTTCGCCTGTTGTTCAAGTTCTCGTCCGACTTGCTGCAGATCGTTGAGTTCAAGGCTCGCACCCGAGCCCTTAAAGTTGTGGGCGACGCGCTCAAGAGCTGAGCGATCACCGATCTCAGCAGCGGCCTCAGCGGCTTGCATGAGTCGGGGATATTCATCGACCACGGCTTCGGCAACTTTGCGCAAATCATCTGCGTCCATGATCGAACGTAAGCGGGTCAATGAGTCTTGAGCCTGCGCTTGGAGGCCACTACCGAACATCCGAGTGAGCATGCCGCTCAGATCATTTTCACGAATGGGTTTACTCAGGTAATCATCCATGCCGACTGCCAGACATTTCTCACGCGCACCTTCCATGGCGTCTGCGGTGAGTGCGATGATCGGTAAGCGCGCCAGTTTCAGCTCCACTTCGCGAGCACGAATCGCGCGGGTCGCCTCGTAGCCATCCATCTCTGGCATCTGGCAGTCCATCAATACTCCGTCGTAGGAGTTGGCTGCTATCGCGGTGACCGCCTGAGCGCCATTGTCCACTACGTCAATGATCTCAGCGTATCCTTTGAGCATGGCGACGATGACCCGTTGATTGATGCGGTTGTCGTCGGCGACCAAGATTCGTTTCAGAACAACCTTTGCTACCACCCCCGATTTCGCTGGGATTTGCGCGGTCTCTGCTCGCTTCTCTGCGCCGATGGGCAAGCGCAGATGGCAGCGGAAGGTCGATCCTTGGCCAGGCTGCGACTCGACCTGAAGTTCACCATGCATCAGGTGAATGAGCGCCTTAGTGATGGTCATGCCGAGTCCCGTGCCACCGAATTTACGGGTGGTGGACGAGTCGGCCTGAGTGAAGGCTTCGCCCAAGCGCGCGATCTGCTCTGGAGTCATGCCGACGCCGGTGTCGCGCACCACCAGGGAAAGATCGACGTGGTGTGCATCGTGGCGAATGACCGCGATGGTGACGGTGACCGCTCCGCGCAAAGTAAATTTCAGCGCGTTAGAAACCAAGTTCAGCAGCACTTGCCGCAGACGAGTCGGATCGCCGATGACGGTTGTGGGAACATGGTCTTCGGCTCGATAGGACAGCAACACGCCTTTCTGCTCGGCTTGCGCCTGGAATAGCAGCACGACCTCATCGGCGAGGCGCACCAGCGATAGCGGGATGGCTTCCAGCTCGACGCGTCCGGCTTCCAATTTAGAGAAATCGAGAATGTCATTGATCAGAATCAGCAGGCTTTCGCCACACGAGCGCACGGTTTCGGCGTACTCGCGTTGCTGCGGATTGAGCGGGGTCTTAACCAACAGATTGGTCATACCGATCACGCCATTCATCGGCGTGCGGATCTCATGACTCATGGTTGCGAGGAAATCCGCCTTGGCTCGCGCGCCAGCTTTGGCGAGCTCCATGGCTTCGGTGATCTCGCGTTCGTAACGCATGCGCTCGGTGATGTCGGCGCCGATTCCCAGGTAGCCGATCACAGCCCCATCGGCATCCCATAACGTGGTGACCGACAACAGCACCGGAAAACGCGAACCATCTTTGCGGACATAGGTCCACTCCTGCTCATCTGGTTCCCGCAGCAAGCGCGATTTGACGACAAAGGTTTCGAAGCC
>JANMYZ010000391.1:0-2149 GCA_031382605.1 Planctomycetota bacterium
CCGCGCATTCCTGGGGGAGGCCTGTTGAGAGGCCTGAGAGTCCATCCGCACTGCGCCGCAGTACCGTTGGAGACCCCTGCACCTGATCCGGGTTATGCCGGCGTAGGAAAAGGATTTTTCACATGCCCGCCCAGATGCTAACGAGGCCTAACGAGCGACCGCTGCTTTAGCTTGGTTTCGTCGTCTTTTGCTCTCCCCATTTTTTTCATAACACCGCACCACAGGTCACCTCATGCGCACCTACACCACGTCCCGCCACGGCCAACCCAACGTCACCCAGCTGCATTACGCTCGCCAAGGCGTGATCACTGAAGAGATGAAACGCGTTGCTGAACGCGAACAACTTGCGCCAGATCTAATCCGCAGCGAGGTCGCACGCGGTCGCATGGTGATTCCTGCGAATATCAATCATCGCAATCTTGACCCAATGGCGATTGGCATCGCGGCCAAGTGCAAGATCAACGCCAACATCGGCAACAGCGCGGTGACTTCCGACGCTGCCACTGAATTAGAAAAATTAAACGTCGCCACCAAGTACGGCGCCGACACCGTAATGGATTTGTCGACTGGCGGCGGATTAGACGCCATTCGTGAAACGCTTATCGGCGCGAGCGCGATTCCGCTCGGCACCGTACCAATTTACCAAGCCGTCCAGCAGGTCGATAAAGTCACTGATTTGACCATCGAAGGCTTCCTCGAAGTGATCGAACATCAGGCCAAACAGGGCGTCGATTATATGACGTTGCACGCCGGTGTGCTGCTGCGCTTCATGCCGTACATCAGCAAACGGAAAATGGGCATCGTCAGTCGCGGCGGCGCGCTGATGGCCGAATGGATGATGCATCATCATAAAGAAAATCCGCTCTACACGCACTGGGATCGCGTCTGTGCGATTCTGAAAAAATACGATGTGACGGTATCGCTCGGTGACGGCCTGCGCCCAGGATGTTTGGCCGATGCCAGCGACGAAGCGCAATTCGCCGAGCTTGGTATTCTTGGCGAATTAACGCTGAAATGCTGGGAACATGGCGTGCAAGTCATGGTCGAAGGTCCCGGCCACGTGCCGATGGATCAGATCGAAATGAACATGAAAAAGGAGCAAGAGGTCTGCCACGAAGCGCCGTTCTACGTCCTCGGCCCCCTCACTACTGACGTCGCCCCAGGCTACGATCATATCACCAGCGCGATCGGTGCGGCGATCGCTGGTTGGCACGGCGCGTCGATGTTGTGTTACGTGACGCCGGCTGAACATCTCGGCCTGCCCAATTTAGAGGACGTCCGCCAAGGCGTGATTGCATATAAGATTGCCGCTCACGCCGCCGACATCGCCCGTCATCGCAAAGGTGCCCGCGATTGGGATGATGCGATGAGCGACGCGCGTTGGACCTTCGACTGGAATAAACAATTCGAACTGGCGATGGACCCTGAACGCGCACGCGAAAAACATGACGCCACGTTGGGCCACGACGCATTTAAGACCGCCGAATTTTGCTCGATGTGCGGACCAAAATTCTGCTCGTACAAGAACAGCCAAGACGTCACTGCTGCGTGGAAAAAATACGTCGAAGAAACAGGCGGCAAAGGCGAAGCGGCTCTTCTGCCGGAATCAATCCTCGCGGCAAAAGACTCGGATGTGCACGCCGTTATCGCAGCGGCTGGCGCCGGACATGCGCCTGGGGAACTGGCCGCTCAAGCAGCGCGCGAACGACAAGTCGAACGTAAGGCAATGCTCGCACAGAAGGGCTGAGCAAAGTTGGTTGCCGCTGAACATCTCCTAACCGCCCATAACGTCAGGATCTAACCAAAAAAATATACGTACCTGTTCAGTGAGCCTAGAAACCGCAGTAGGAATTCAAACTTCCACCGCCAAGTCGCAAAGACGCCAAGAAAAACAAAGGTCCGAATCAAAATCTAGATGGTCAATGACTTCACCAAATGGGTAAAGTTTAATTTTCCTGTAAGTCCTTTGCGCTCTTGGCGGCTTAGCGGTAAAGTGGTTCTCTATTGCGTTTACTATGATGAAACCTTGGTGCCACGTCGACGGCACGCATCAAACAGACGCTCTGCCAGCGTCTGTTTGATGCGTGCTGCGCCGTCGTCAGGAAAACAAGTAGTCCAAGGCGCGTGCCGTACTAGTGTCCCGCAGCCT
>JANMYZ010000418.1:0-2293 GCA_031382605.1 Planctomycetota bacterium
GGGAAATGGTGATGCAGAATGGTTTCGCCCAGACGCGCTGGCAGGGACCAACCATTGACCAAGGTGGAACCGACTTCCGCGTGGCGCAGCGACATCAATTCTGCGGCCGCCTCCGCTTGAAATGGCAGATTCGCTTCGGCATGCAGATCCACTAATTCTTGGAGTAAAACTGGCCGACCAACATCATGCAGCAAGCCGCACAAAAAGGCCTCTTCAACATTCCACCGGCGGCTGCGCGCGATTTCTTGCGCGAAGGCAGCGGCGGCAAGTGAATGACGAAAAAGTTTTTTCACCGTCGCTTCGTGGCCTGGCACAGCAAAGACTTTGCTCTGACAGGAAATAACTAGGGCGATTTCACGGACTTTTTTCATGCCCATGCGACTGACCACTTGGTCGAGTGAAACCAACGGAGTTTTCGGCGCGTAAAACGGTGAATTAGCCAAGCGCATCAAATGTCCGGCCATTGCCTGATCGCGTTGAACCAAGCTCGCCATTTTGCGCATATCGGCGTTGGGATCGCTCGACAGCGTGACCACTTGGCTGGCGACTTCCGGCAACACCGGCAATTCAAGCTGACCTCCGGTGATACGTTCTTCCAATTTCTTGCGCACTAATGGCGATAGCGTTGGTGGAGCTAAGGTCGACGGGGTTGGAGCGGGTGGCATTGGCGACACAGGTGGCATAGGTGGCATAGGTGGCTTTGCTTCAGGCGTCATTGGGTTAGCGGTTACATACGCCAGAAAATCCCAAAGGGCAAATCCCGTATTCCATGAGGCTTTTACAGCGCAACGTTTGGCAATCTTTTCGCCAAGCGAGTGAGAGCAACCGTGCTACAGGCCAAACAACTCTGCATGGCTGCCAGTACGGGCGAACGTGATGACGTCTCCAGCAACCGAATACGCTAACAGCCAATCGGGCTGGACGTGGCATTCTCTGAAGTCTTTGTTGTTGCCACTCAGGGCGTGGTCTTTGAACTTTGCGTCCAGCGGTATGCGATGAATCAATTTTTCCATGACCATTTTCAAGTCGTCCATCGGCAGGTGAGATTTCTTACACCGTTTCCAATCTTTTTTGAACTGACTGGCATAGGCCGGTTGCAGCGGAGCCTTGCTCAACGGTCCAGTTCCCGAAACAATGCATCGGCATCTTTGACTTGATGCACTTGTCCTTCACGGACTGCCCGCATGGCTTCTCTGGTCTTCTGATTGGGAATGCTCAGCTCAAACGGCATCGCTTGGAGCAATTCGATTTGCGCATAAAGCATGTTGATCGCCTGTGATGGCGCGATCCCCAGCTTGTTCAGTACCGCCTCTGCACGCTTTTTTCGGCGAGGTTCAATGCGAGCACGAACGGTGTCAGTACGAAGGGTTGTAGTAGTCATGGTTGCTATATGTAGCTCGAATGGGCTACGTGAACAAGTCTTATTCAGCTGTCCAAAGTCGCCTAATCTCTGCTTACGTCGGCACGACCAAGCGAAAACGCGCTCCACCCAATGGCGCGTCGTCCACGGTTAACGCTCCGCCATGCAGCGATGCCACGGTGTGCGCGATCGCCAGGCCAAGGCCAGTGCCGTGATCTTTGGTGGTAAAGAAGGGGGTGAAAATGCGCTGACGTTCTTCACGCGGAACGCCAGGGCCATTATCATCGACGGTGAAAACCACTTGGTTGGCATCGCGCGTGACGGTGACCAGCACGCGGCCTGCGTGGTGGTTAGCGCCTTGAACGGCCTGCACGGCGTTTTGCACCAGATTCAGCAACACCTGTTTGATTTGCATACCATCGATGGAAACCACCTCAGTGCCGCTGTGATCAACCAAGTCGAGTTGGACCGCAACCGCATCGGCCGTGACGTCCTGTCCAGCACGCACCAATTCCAGACAAGCGCTGGCGAGTTCACCAGCAACGACCGCCCGCCGTTCGATGCGCCTGGGATTGGTGAAGGCGAGCAACGCGCTGACCGTGCGGTTCAGCGTGCGTACGCCGTCAACGATGTGCGCAGCGAAACGATGACGTTTCGCGTCTTCGGGCGAGCCACCATCAGCTGGGAGATCGCGCATTAATAGACTCGCGAAACCTTCGATGCCATTGAGGGGATTGCGAATCTCGTGAGCAACCCCAGCGGCCATTTCACCGAGTTGCTTCAGCCGATCAGCGCGTTCCACCGATTCCTGCAAACGACGAACCTCGGTGACATCGTCAAATACTTCGACCGCGCCGATCAACGTCCCATCGGGATGTCGCAGCGGAGCAGCGTGCGCCGAAAGAACCCGCAGACGACCATCGCGTCCGCGTA